>JACAFA010000195.1 GCA_013388525.1 Ignavibacteriaceae bacterium
GCACCGCCTCTTGTAGTTCATTTTGATCCGTCCTGGTGGCATACTTTTAATATAAATGGAGAAGATGAGATAGAAATGTTTAATAAAATTGCTAAGCGAGAAGAGTTACCAATTGGCTTATTGCTAATTGACTTAAATTTTATACGCAGCTATAGTTTTGAATCATTAAAAAGAAGGATTCATTTTGAGATGAGATAAAAACCAGTTGTTAAGCATTTCTGCAATCGACATAAACCTCCATTCGATATACATATCAATAAAAATTCCTGAAACAGAGAACAACTCTAACAAGCAGAAGAAAAGAAGTTACATTTAACTCATCTAACCTGGCGAGCGGTGTTATCATCTACCAATTGGTTGCAGAGAATCCTTCGACAAGCTCAGGACAAGGACTTAAGAGTTCGAAGAAGATGATTTTGCTGAAGTGACACATTTGAATTCTCTTTTCAGGAAGAGAAAATTTAAAAACAAAAAACCCTCCTTGATGGAGGGTTTTCTATTTTAATTAATTATTCAATTAAGATGCGTAAACACTAACATATTTTCTGTTATTTCTTTTTACTTCAAATTTTACAACACCATCTGCAACGGCAAATAATGTATCGTCATTTCCTTTTTTAACATTAACTCCTGGATGAAACTTAGTTCCGCGTTGTCTTACCAGGATATTTCCGGCAATTACTTTTTCGCCGCCAAATCTTTTTACACCGAGATACTGCGGATTGCTGTCTCTTCCGTTTCTTGTTGAGCCTTGTCCTTTTTTATGTGCCATGACTTAATTCCTTATTTATAAACTTTGTTGGTTTCTATGAAATCTTTAGAATTTCTACTTTTGTGTATTGCTGTCTGTGCCCGGCTTTTTTCTTATAGCTTTTTCTGATTTTTTTCTTGAATACAATAACTTTATCATCTTTTATATGTTCAAGAACTTTTGCGGTTACTTTTGCGCCTTTAACTTCGGGAGTTCCGATTTTAACTCCTTTTGAATCACCTAACATTAAAACGGAGTTAAAAGTTACTTCAGAATCAACTTTTTCTTTTAATCTGGGGACGTAATACTTATTATTTTCCAGAACTTTTATCTGGTCTCCCAGAACATTTATAATTGCAAACATTTCTTCTTCTTTTCCTTAAAATTTTGAGGCACAAATCTATGCAAAGATGACCTCTATGTCAATCCCTATTTATATAAAATTAGCAAAAGAACTTATTTTTTGAGTAAAAATGAAAACTCAGAACCTTCACCAACCTTGCTTTTAACATCTACTTTTGAATTGTGTGCTTCTACTATGTGTTTAACAATTGCAAGACCTAATCCTGTTCCGCCCTGTGACCTTGAACGGGCTTTATCTACTCTAAAGAACCTTTCAAAAATTCTGTCGAGATAATTTTCAGGAATACCTATTCCGGTATCACTGACTGCAATTTTTGCATGCTTATTATCTTCTTCAACACGTACTTCAATTTTTCCCTTTTCAGTATATTTTATAGCATTAAGAATCAGGTTAACAAGAACCTGTCTCAGCTTATCTTTATCACCAAAAACTTCGAGATCAGCTCTTGCAGGGATATAATTCAACTCAAGATTTTTGTCCTCAGCGATTTTCTTATTATCCTGAATGACCTGGCTAATTAAATCATGAATCTTAAAGTATCTGTAACTCATCCGCATTTCACCGGATTCTATCATAGAAATATCAATCAGATCATTCAACAGGTTACTCAGTGAAACGGTATGCTGATTAGCTTTTTCAAGAAAGTGTATATTTACATTTTTATCGTGTAAAGCGCCGTTCAATAAAGTTTCAATGTATCCCTGAATTGCAAAAATTGGTGTTCTTAATTCGTGAGAGACATTTGCAATAAATTGTGAACGCATTTTCTGTAATCGCTGAAGATATTCAATATCACTTTTTTCTTTCTTAAACATCTTCTTGATTGCTTTCTGTAATGCAAGAAGGTTTGAGCCAAGTTTAATTTCTTCTTCACTGTTATATTTATTCTTACGGATATTGTTGATGATTGTTTTTATTTCATCAAGCTCCTTATTTCTTCTTCTGCCGATCAGGTAAAGTGCAGATATATCTATAATAATAATTGAAATAATAAGAGAAGGTAGTAATGAAAAATCCTGTGTAAGGATAAGTATTATGAGGATAAATAAAACATTAAAAAACAAGAACTCCCTGTAATAAACTAATGAGGATGCCAGATGAGATGAAAATTTATTCGTTGAGTTTGAATCTGTATCCAACACCTTTTATCGTCTCGATAATTTCTGAGTGTTTGCCTAACTTTTCTCTGACTTTTCGGATGTGAACATCAATTGTCCTGTCAATAACATAAACATCATTTCCCCATATTTCCTTCAATAATGTTTCTCTTTTCAATACTTTGTCCGGGTTACTGGCAAGAAAATGAAGTAATTGAAATTCTTTGCGTGGAAAAAATATCTCCTTGTTATTTATCCTGACCTTATACTTTTCAACATCAATTTCTAATACACCGATTTTTAGTGGTTTTGTTTCCTTAGCTTTTTCATCCGAACGGGATATTTTTCTGAGATTCGATTTTATTCGGGCAACTAATTTTTTTGGAGAGATTGGTTTCTGAATATAATCACTTGCACCGAGATCAAGTCCTTTTATTTCATCGGTCTCACCTGATTTTGCAGTAAGAAAGATGATTGGGATATCCTGGTATTCTTTATTCTTTTTAATTTGCTGATAAAGTTCATAACCATCCACCCCGGGCATCATTATATCAAGAACAATCAAATCAGGGTGATGTGAAATCTTTTTCATAGCATCGATTCCATTTGTACTAACCAGCACCTCAAAATTTTCCTGCTCAAGATTATATTTGAGGAACTCCAGAATATCTACTTCGTCATCAACCAGTAAAATTTTTTTCATTGCTCAATCAATTTTTATTTCCTGATCTTTTTCAGCGGAAATATACATACTCTCAGCTATTTTAAGTAGCTGCAATGCTTCTTCACCTGAAGAAAAAACAGGATTTAATCCTCTAACTGCACCGACAAAGCTCTTTAATTCATTCAGATAAGATTTTTTAAACGCTTCTGTTGGAGAATCTACAAATGTTGAGCCCAGATCAATTTGTTCATCATCAAGAACTTTGATTAGCTTGAAAGGATGAGCACCAATACTTCCTTTTGTTCCATAAACATTTGTAAAAAAAGTATCCTTTTCTTCAGCCATGTTCCAGCTTGCTTCAATATTTATAGTCACAGATTTTTCACATCTAATAAGACTAATTGAAGTGTCTTCCAGATTCTTTGAATGATGATAATAATTCTTTGTTGAAACGGAAATTACTCTGGGATAATCGGCAAGCCAGAGTGCAAGATCAACAAGATTAATTCCCAGATCCAAAATTACTCCACCGCCTGCTTCTTCTCTTTTACTGAACCACTTCTCTGAACTGCTTTGTTTCCTTACCCAACCGCACTTGATATAAAATGGATTTCCAATTTCGCCGGCATCGATCAGGCTTCTGATTAGCATTGAATCAGGTCTATACCGTAAATTCATTCCAACCATTAATTTCTTGTTATACTTTTTTGCACAATCAATTATTTCTTTTCCTTCACTACTGTTTCGTGCAAGAGGTTTTTCAACAAGAACGTCTTTACCTGCACTCAGACAATCAATAGCGATCTGTTTATGAAGATGGGTTGGTGTAGAAATAATTACTGCATCAGTTTCGTCGTTGTTAAGGAGTTGCGAATAGTCATTAAATTTCTTTTTTATACCATATTTATCTGCTACAGTATTTAATCTGCTCTTGTTGATTTCAGCAACTGAAGTTATCTCTACATTTTTTATTTTCAACAGATTCGGAATGTGCACTAATTGTGCAACACTTCCCAAACCAATAACAGAAATCCTTGTCTTTTCCATCAATAAGTAACCTTCTCAGTTGCTTTTAAGCTCTTAAGGAAAGAGGTAATCTGCGTAACTATTCCCTGAGGATCAATTTCTATTAGTTTATGAAGTTCAGCCTGTGTTCCATGATCAATGAATTTATCAGGGATGCCAATACGCAGAATATCATTCTTAAAATTCTTATCAGTAAGATATTCAACAACTGCTGAACCAAAGCCACCGGGTAAATTATTCTCTTCAATTGTTACAATTTTATCGTGAGTTGCCGCTATCTCATCAAGAATCTGGGTATCAAGCGGTTTGATGAAACGCATATTTATCAGTTCGCTATGGATACCATTATCATTTAGAATTTCAACTGCTTTTGATGCATAATTTACCATCGAACCAATTGCAAGAATTGCAACATCTTCGCCACGGGATAAGACTTCAGCCTTACCAATTTCAATTCTGCTGAAACCGGGCTCGAGCTTAACGCCTAGAGCAGAACCTCTTGGATATCTAACTGCAACCGGACCATCACAATGTTCAATTGCTGTATAAACCATATTCCGAAGTTCGGCTTCGTCTTTAGGAGCCATCAAAACCATTCCCGGAATGATTCTTAAATATGCAAGATCAAATGTACCATGGTGAGTTGGTCCATCTGCACCAACTAATCCCGCTCTGTCCAAAATAAAAACTACATGCAGTTTCTGAAGAGCAACATCGTGTACGATCTGATCAAATGCTCTTTGAAGAAAAGTTGAGTAAATCGCTACGACCGGAGTAATTCCCTGAGTTGCAAGACCTGCTGCAAAAGTTACAGCATGTTCTTCTGCTATTCCAACATCATAATAGTTTGATGGAATTTTTTCTTTAAGAATATCAAGTCCGGTTCCATCTGGCATAGCTGCAGTAATACCGACAACTTTGGGATTATTCTGAATGATTTCAACAAGAGAGTTACCAAAAATTTTTGTATAAGCAACCGGTTCATTTGATTTTTTGTATGCCTGACCTGTTACTTTATCGAATGGAGTTGAAGCATGAAGCCTTTGTGAATGACTCTCGGCAGGTTTATATCCTTTTCCTTTTTGAGTGATGGCATGAATGAGAATTGGACCTTTGAGATCTTTCACCTGCTGAAAGATTTTTATTGTCTGATGCAGATTGTGTCCATTAACCGGTCCGAAATATCTGAAACCTAATGCTTCAAATAACATTCCCGGTGTTATGACGGCTTTGATACCCTGCTCAAGTCTTACAGCAACCCGCCTCATCCGATCTCCAAACTGATCGAGTTTACCGGTAAGATCCCAGATCTGTCCTTTAAATTTATTATAATCAGGATGGGTAATCATCTCTGTAAAATAATTTGAAATCTGCCAGACGTTTGGTGCAATTGACATATTGTTATCGTTCAGAACAACAATCAAATCAGTTTTCAAAACACCGGAGTTGTTCATAGCTTCATAAGCCATACCGCCGGTCATTGCACCATCACCAATAACTGCGATAACTTTTTTATCCACCTTGGTAATGTTTTTTGCAGTCGCCATACCAAGCGCTGCAGAAATAGAGGTTGACGCATGACCTGCACCAAAAGTATCATATTCACTTTCAGAACGTTTCAGGAAACCACTTATTCCCCCAAACTGACGAATTCTGTTGAGAGCTTCTTTTCTTCCTGTGAGAATTTTATGCGGATATGCCTGATGACCTGTATCCCAAACCACAAGATCGTGGGGAGTGTTAAATACTTTATGAATTGCGACTGTTAACTCTACAGTGCCAAGTCCTCCTCCAAAGTGTCCGCCAATTTCTGAAATGGTATCCACCATGTATTCACGTATATCAGTGCATAATTGCTTTAGCTGAGGAAGTGATAACTGCCGGATATCTGACGGGTAATCTACCTTTGAAAGAATCGGATATTTCTGTTCATCAATCATTAAATAAAATAAACCTCCCTATTGTAACAAAATTAATCTTCTTCATTATTTGAAATTTTTCCAAGCTCTTTTTTAAGCTCGGTAATCTTCAACTCTGCCTCCTTCAGCGTCTTCAAGCAGGATTTTGAAAGTTTAACTCCTTCTTCAAAAAGTTCAATAGCTTCTTCAAGTTCAACGCTATCTTCTTCAAGAATACGGCTTATTTCTTCCAGACGGGATAGATCCTGTTCAAAATTACTTTTAGATTTTTTCTTTGCCATAAAACTTTTTAACGTGTCGTTATTTCACCATCATAAAACTTCAAAAGAGCTTTTTCCTCTTTATTAAAATTCACAGCCCTTGTAACAAATTTAGAGTTCTGCTTTACTAAAACAAAACCCCTTCTAAGAGACCTCTGGACATCATAAGTCTCCAGAGATTTTGAAAGTAATGAAATTTTCTTGTCATAAATCATAGAATATCTTTCCATGTATTGCAAAATCTTGTTGATATTGAAATCAACCTGTTGCGTTTTCCGGTTCAAAATATCTGTTGGAATTTTGAAACCGTATGAACTAAAATATTCAGCAACCTCATCACTTTTTGAATCGATAAAATTTTCAATACTGGCTAATGATCGTGATAAAAAGTCAATGATGAAAGTTTTTATATCGCTGATGTCCGGTGTTACAATCTCCATAGCCACAGAAGGTGTGGGTGCACGCAGGTCAGCAACATAATCAGCAATTGTAAAATCAACCTCGTGACCGACTCCTGATATTATCGGGATTTTCGATTTGAAAATAGCTCTTGCAACTATCTCTTCATTAAAAGCCCACAAATCTTCAATAGAACCACCTCCACGAGCGACAATAATAACATCAATATCAGGATAATCGTTCAATCGTTTGATACCTTCAACTATTGATTCAGCAGCACCGCTTCCCTGAACACGAGCTGGTGCGATTATAATTTCGGCGAGAGGAAATCTTCTTTCTGCCACACTTATCAAATCTCTGAATGCTGCACCATCTATCGCTGTAACTACTCCAATTTTTTTGGGAAAAGCAGGAATTGGTTTTTTGAACTTTTCATCAAATAAACCTTCTGCTTCAAGTTTCTTTTTGAGCTTCTCGAAAGCTTCCTGCAGTTCACCAAGTCCTGCCGGTTTCATTGAACGGATATCAAGTTGATAACTTCCGCGTGGAGGATATACTGTAAGTTTTCCGTTCACGATAATTTTCATTCCGTCTTGTGGAGTGAAGAAAACGTACTGGTTAAAACCTTTCCACATTGTACAGTTTATCACTGCATCAGAATCTTTAAGACTGAAATACCAATGACCGGAAATGTGAGATTTGAAATTTGAAATTTCCCCAATCACAGAGACCTGCTCAAAATTTTCTTCAAGAGTTCTGCGGATTTCTTTTGTTAGTTCAGAGACGGTTAATATTTGAGAGTTTTTATTCAATTATTCTTCAATTAAAGTTTCTGTTTTGATTTTTGTATTTGAATCAAGCTCACTATAGTCAAGTTCAGAACCGAGAAGGCTATGTGGAATTAAAAATATAATAAACATAAGTATTGAAGCAAATACGATCCAGCGTTTTGGATTTTTGAATTTGTAAACAGCAATAAGTGCAATCAGCCAGCCGATGAATCCAACAAGTATTTTGTTATCAGTTAAATCATGACCGAATGGAAAGCCGGTCCAGTACTCTCCGAAGGCGTACTTTTGAACAATCGGTCCAAAAACGAATCCGCCAATAATAACAAAAATAAAAGTGATAATAGTCAGTGATTTAAACTTTTTACCTTCATTTACGCCAGAGGTGAATCCGCCTTTGGAGGAGAAAAACTCAAGACCTGTTCTTGTTGAAAGCAGCATCGCACCAAAAATAAAAATGATATGGGGAATCAGGAACCCAACCGGAACATCCTCTTTAAACCTGATAATAACACCACCCTCTTCGGGAATTGTTACAACCTCATCATTTTTCTGAAGAACGAGATGATAAAGTAATTTTCCAGCCGGTGGCTGATGAGGAAGTAAAGCAATTAATTTATCTGCATCTCTTTTCAACTCAACAGAAGTCCAGTCATCATTAGTCTTATATCTTTTCCACACAAGCTTTCCAAGAATAGTTTTGTCATCAACATAAATTTCAATTGGATGGTCGCCATCACCACCGTGTGTTCTGTCAAGTTTATATTTTATTACTTCACTACCTAAAACTGTTTCGCCAGAGATTGGATAAGTAGGACCTGTCATTCTTTGATATATTGCAGTAAAAACAGTCAGCACAAACGCAATCAACCAAAGTAATATGGATTTTTTCATCGGGGAATTTTTGAAAGAATTTTTTTGTTTTTCAGTGTGAAAGATAAAGATTAAAACCTTACACTAAAACCAAGTGTGGGAATTATCGGAAACATTGTAGTCGTTTCTCTTCCAAGAGTTAAATTATCTTCAACATAATAATCATAACCTATTACATTTGATCGGTTATAAATATTAATTACATCAAGATAGATTGTCCAATCAAGGCCCCACCAATCAGCAAAAGCATTTACACGAAAATCAAGCCGGTGATAAATTGGTTTACGTGAGTTTAGTTTTCTGTCAGCAAAATCAACATCAAAGATTACCGGATTCTCGCCGCTGTTGTTGAGATTTCTTGTTGCAATTACCGGTGTTTCTGGTTTGCCATCAAGGTCCTGATCAACAAGAATAATTCTTGGTTTAACTCCTGCAGGCTGACTGATCGGAAAGCCGGAACCATATTGCCATCTAATTCCAAACTCAAGCCAGTTATTCATTTGATAATTAAGTACAATATTAACAGTATGCCTCTGATCGAAATTGAAAGGATATTTTATTCCATCTTCATATCTGTTTGCATAAGCAAGTGCGTAAGAAACCCATCCGGAAAATCTGTTTTCGTAAAATGTATTTCTTTTTGAAAGGAAAAATTCAAAACCATATGCTTCACCATATGATGCGTTAACAGGAATTTGAGTTAACGAATCACCACTGAATGTTGCGGGCAGTGACCAGCCAGATGCAAATCTTTGATCTTTACCGGGAATTTGTTCAGTATAAAATCTTTCACCCTGTAATTTCTGAGGTTTGTATAAATTATCAAATTCTTTTAAGTAACCTTCAACTCTTACACTCCATTCACCGGATAACCATCTTTCTATTCCAAGAACATAATGAGTAGCTCTTTCAGCAACAAGGCTTTCTGTGTACTTATCAGAAAGATCATAAAGAATTCCCTGGTCACGTAATTTTTCATAGCCGGGCGATTGATAATATAATCCCCATACTGCACGCAAAGTTGTTAGCTCATCTAATGCATAAGATAGCGAAAGACGCGGAGCTAGATAGGCTTTGTCCAGAATATTATAATAATCAAATCTTAAACTTGGTTGAAATGTCAACTGCTCTGTCAGTAAAAAGTTATCCTGAAGGTAGGCACGATAACGATTAAAGTTTTGAACATCCTTAATATCATCAAGTGCTGATCTGAATTGAGGATTGGAATTTAGAACTGCCTGTAACTGCTCATCGAGATCAAAAGTAAAATCAATTGTGGTCTGCATAAAATCAACACCGGCACCTGCTTCAATAATATGATCCTTAAGAATATAGGTGAACTTATCATCAATGGAATATTTTTCGTAAATAAAATCTCCTCCAAATGAAAACCTCAGCAGATAAGGAGCTAAAGTATCGGGAATTGTATTTTCGAAATTACCCCGGTTTAGTGAAGGATCAAGTATCTGAGAATCAAAATCAGTTGTACCATTATTTCTGTAAAAGGAAAGAACAACTTTGTTAAGAATATTTTTATTTGGTGCAAAGTGCCAGGCAGCAGAAAGTAAATCGTTATTTGTAACATTAAATACTCCAACACTGTCAGGTGTTTCTCTTTCTTCACCGCTAACAACATTTACTGCATCACGAGATAATATTCCATTGAATAAAAATTTATGACCGTTGTAAGGACCAATTACAATCTTTCCCTGTATATCATAAAAATTCGGGAAAGTAGTATTATCATCAACAAGTCCAGCACTTTTTACAAATGGTTCTATGATCAAATCATAATAAGTTCTTCGTGTATTGAATAACCAGCTTCCTCTTAGATTAAATGGATTCTTTCCCTCAAGCACAAGGTTTGCATCAACTATTGAAATGTTTACATTGCCGCTAAGTGATTTTGTGGTTGTTCCTTCTTTGTTTGTTACATCCAACACTGCCGAAAGTCTGTCACCATACTTTGCCGGGAAACCGCCTGATATAAGATTAACATTATCAACAGCATCAGGATTGAACATACTCACAACACCATAAAGCCTGTATGGATTGAAGACTTCAACATCATCAAGGATAATTAAATTCTGATCAGGTCCGCTGCCACGAACAACAAGCTGAGAAGAGAAATCATTTGGTGCAAGTACTCCGGGAAGTGATTGAAGTGTTCTGAAAACATCTTCAGCAGCACCGGGAAGAGTTTTAGCATCTCTCGGATTTAAATCAATCAGACTGGTTCTTGTATCTCTCTGATCCTGAACCTGAAAATCAGTTACTTCAACACTTTGCAGTTCAATTGCTTTGCTTTGTAATTCAACATCCAGTTCAGTTGTTTTACCGACTTCAATCTTTATATCAAAGGTCTTCTGGTCAAATCCGATTGCACTAAACCTGACTTCGTAATTACCGGCAGGAATGCCTATTATCTCGTAAGTTCCATTTAGTTTACTTGCTGTTCCAAAATTCGTATCGAGGATAATAATATTAACAGACGGTATAGCGGATGTGCCATCTGTAACTTTTCCTTTAAGCTTTCCTGTCTGAGCAATTGAGAAACCTGTTAAAAGAATGAGTAATATGTAAAAATATGTTTTCAACAGTTGATAATTAATGAATATGATTATAATTATCTATAACAAAAAAGAGTATTAAATGATTCCTGGATGGATTATCTTTTAATCAAGATAAAGTGAGAAAAGTCCTGAGTAGAAACCAATATAAATTTCCTGGAAATTTGTGCCTGATGAATGGAATGTAAAATTGCTTCTACATCTTACATACATCGTGAAAGTATCTTTAATTGTTAACAAACCGATCGAAAACTCAGGACTTATACCCTGATTAGTGTTGAAATTTGAATACAAAGTGATGCCCGGTGAAATATATTTTAAGCCAGGTATTTCAAAAATTCTTTTATAACCTGCGCGTAAATAACCCGGATTTTCAGCATTAAAAATATATGAGTATTCAAATGATAAATATGCTGAGGGATAGTTAAGACTTTTTGAACGAAATGATATTATTGGAATTTCCTTTGTCAGACTGAAGTAACTTTGCTGAGACTCGGCAGCATAGCTTGGATATGGAATAAGAAATATTGAAGAACCAAACAGACATAATGTAATCCAGTCCGAACCTTCTTTTATTTGTGGTTCAAATGGTAGATCGAAATCAAAGACTTCACTTTTATTTGTAACACCGGATTCATTTTCTGTAATGATTACAAAGTTTACAAGATTATCTTTTAAAGGAAGATTACTCAAAGCAATATCTGTTTTGTGAAGATCGGTTGGTTCGTATGAAACACCAAATTCATACTTATCTTCTAAAATGACTTTTGATTTACAGACATCACTTGTATAGAAAGATAGTTTGAAGATGTAAGGTGCTTCACGCGTGCAGTAAGCATCAATAAGATAAACTTCGATAGAATCTGTTTGTCCGAATATATTTTCAGATACAGCAAGAAATAAAAGGAGCAATGAAATAATTTTTAAATTCAGCATTAACCAAAATGAATTTATTCGTTTTTCAAATTTATGAAAAATGTAATTCATTTTAGGGCTTTTGTTTTCGACCTTGTAAATCAAGTGCGTTTATTGATTTTATAATCTATAGCTTCCAATTAATCATAAATTGTAAAAACAAACATCATCATCTAACTTTCGTACTGTAATATTAACTAATTCTATCTTTATAATGTTCTAATGTTTAAATCAAGAATAACATCACTGCTAAGAAAACTCAGACTTATGCATCTTGCTGACTGGATGAATTTTTATGTTCAAGAGATTAGAAACCGAAAGAGTAATAAAGCATTCAAAAAAAATAATCCGGATGTGATTCTTCCACCTGACTATATGATTTATGAGTCATTTCAGATGAACTATGAAAATTATTACAATGATAGTCTTGACACAGCAAAATGGCTGATAGGTTACTTTAAAAAGTACATCGTATTAGAAAATATAAATATTCTCGAATGGGGCTGCGGACCTGCTAGGATAATTCGACATCTGCCGAAACTACTGGATAAAAGTTGTGAAATTTTTGGCTCAGATTACAATTCCAAAACAATTGATTGGTGTAAAAAAAATATTCCAGACATTAATTTTTCAAGAAATAATCTTCAGCCACCGTTGGAATTTGAGAATAATTTCTTCGACATCATATATGCAACTTCTGTCTTCACACACTTGTCTGAAGAGATGCATTACGCCTGGTTTGAAGAATTGAAGAGGATTTGCAAACAGAGCGCAATCATATTTCTAACTACTCACGGCGATAATTGTAAACCCAAATTGACTGGTGAAGAATTGAAGCTGTTTGAGGAAGGTAAATTAGTGGTCAGAGGAAACGTCAAGGAAGGTCACAGAACATTCGCAGCTTACCAGCCGCCTGAATTTATGCATAAACTATTTTCAGATTTCGAACTACTTGAGCACGTTACACGGGAACCCGAAGGAAATTATATTCCTCAGGATGTATGGATTGTCAGGAAGAAATAGAAAATTATATCAAGAGAAGATTTAAATGCTGCATTCATTTATATTATCATTTATTATAACCTTTGTAGGGTTAGTAAAATTATGCATTTTTACAGAGGTGTTGTAAAAAATTGTAATTGTAATATAATTGCTAACAAAATTTATAAAGTCCAATGAAAAAGTTTTTAAAGTTCGGAATACCAGTACTAATCATAATCCTCGCAATAGTTTTTTGGTGGCGTTATTATTTTGTATTTGGTGAAGGAGTAAAAGCCGGCAACTTAAATTTTGTTGTGAAGAAAGGATACATCTTCAAAACCTGGGAAGGAAGGTTGATTCAGGAA
>JACAFA010000106.1 GCA_013388525.1 Ignavibacteriaceae bacterium
AAGTTATCAATCTACAATGCATTGGGAGAGAAGGTAGCCGAGTTAGTGAACAGTTCATTGACAGCAGGAAAATATCAGTATCAATGGAACGCACAGAACGTAGCTACCGGAATGTATATTTATGAATTACGCACAGACAATTTTGTTTCGATTAAAAAGATGGTATTGTTGAAGTAATTGTGTGAAAAGACAAGGGCGGTCAAAAGACCGCCCTTATTTATATATTGACTATTATTTTAAGCATAGGCTGAAAGATTTTAAAACTCACATTACGCAGTACAAAGAATACTTTGTCATTCTGGCTTGTCCAGAATCTGAAAACAATCGATAATCATAGATTCCGGACTCCTTGCACTCGCCGGAATAATACGCATGCGTAACATGAGTTTATAAGTTAGGACGTTATTTAGTAATTAATTGAATATTTAAAAATTTTCAACTATAATTTGGAGAAAAATTAACGACTAAATTTAAGTTTCAGATATTCTTTGCGATATTATTGCACGCTATTATTTAATGTACTGAAACCATTAAAGAATTAATTGGCGTTTGTCATAATTTTAAAATATCGTTGTTATAAGAAAAAGTTTTAAGAATAGAGATTAACAAAATCAACTGTGCCATTTCATTTCTTTACTATGCTGAATATTATGTTTGAGAGAGTGAAAAAATCTTAACGAGTTTAAATAAGAAAATCAATTAACGGAAGAGCATTACAAATAAAATTCAATAAATAGATTCATTTGAAATTCATTTAAGATGCTGAAATTCATGAGATATTAAAAGTTGATATTTCAACAATAATTTTATTTTAATGAAAAGCAATATTTTTAATTTCATCAAATACTATCAATCATAAGGAGGGACTTAATGAAAACACTTATTACAATTTTTCTTTTAACTATTTCTTTCTCATTAGTTAACGCGCAGGAACTAGTGCGTAACGGTGGATTTGAAAATACCAATCATTTTGAATTCTGGGATGCTTATGTTACAGTAACCGGTGCATCAGTTGAACCCGTAAATACAGCAGCGCATTCCGGAATGTGGAGTATAGAAATTAAATCGGGGACTACGCCAGTCGGAGGATGGACTAAATTAATGCAGACACTTTTAAATCCTTCGAATAATGCTGATTATAAATTAACTTTTTGGATGAAGGATTCGGTTACAGCAAACAATTTTCTTGGAGTTTATGGTCTGACCGGATCAGGCGGAGAGGTTGCACTCGGTATCGATTCACTTAACAATACTTCAATAGCTGATCCTGATAGCGGTAGAATAGTAATCACGCAAAGTTATTTTCAAAACTGGGGCAGAATAAATTATTTTTTTAATTCAGGACAGGGTTATATCGGTTACTTATTAAAATTTGAGGAAGCTACTTCAGGAAATTCACTTACCTTACATCTAGATGACTTTTCAATTTTACCGGTTCCGGGACAAGCAATTGTTCAGGTAACTGCTCCTAATGGAGGCGAAAACTGGTTTGTTAACAGCCAGCAAAATATAACATGGACAAGCACCAATATCACTAATGTAAAAATAGACTACTCAACAAATAATGGTGGTCTCTGGTTAGATGTTGTTGCATCGGTTCCTGCAGCAAGTGGAAGTTACACCTGGACAATTCCCAACACTCCTTCAACACAATGTCTTATACGTGTTAGTGATGCAACAATTGCATCGAGATTTGACATTAGTGATAGTGTTTTCACAATCACTCCTTTAATAACTGTTACTTCTCCAAATGGAGGTGAAAATTGGGTTGGTGATACCCAGCATGATATAACCTGGACTAGTCTGAATTTGACTGATGTTAGTATTGATTATTCAACAGATAATGGAAGTAACTGGATTAATGTTGTGTCTTCAGCACCTGCAGCAGGTGGTAGTTACACCTGGATGGTAGCGAATACACCGTCAACTCAGTGTTTGGTTCGTATTAGCGATGCCAGTAACCCATCAATCTATGATATTAGTGATGCAACATTTACAATAACGGCTGCACCAAATCCAATGATAACTGTAACTGCACCTAATGGCGGTGAAGTATGGGTCGTAGGTACCGTTCATCAGATAAAATGGACCAGGCAGGATGTTACTACTGTTAAAATTGATTACTCCACAGATAATGGTAGTACTTGGTCTGTGGTTGTTGCTTCAAGACCGGCAGTTTATGGAAATTATAATTGGACTATTCCTAATACACCTTCAACACAGTGTCTTGTTCGTATTAGTGATATCAGTAATCCCGCTGTCTTTGATGTAAGCGATGGAACATTTACCATACAAGATGTAGTTCCTGTTGAAGACCTAAATTCCGGAATACCTGAAGAATATAATCTTGCTCAAAGCTATCCGAATCCATTTAATCCTAGTACAATAATCGAATTTTCATTACCCGAGTCGGCGAGCAATGTGAACTTGTCAATTTATAATGTGCTTGGAGAAAAGGTAGCAGAATTAATCAACAATGCATTAACTGCTGGAAAATATCAATATCAATGGAATGCAGAGAATTTTACTTCAGGGATATATATCTATGAATTACGAACAGATAAATTTGTTGCATTTAAGAAAATGATTTTGCTAAAATAAATTTAATATTATTAAGAGCCCTGCTCTAAGAGCAGGGCTCTTTAAAGTTTAATTCAATTATTTTAATCAGAATTTAATCAAACAAAATAAAATAATAGGGGAAAATACCATAAGCGATCTGCTTCAAAAGCTGCTCATAAAAATTTTATTAAAGAAAAATGTGAACGGCAAAATATTTTAAACGATCTTTAAATTCAGGTAAGAAATGAAAAAAGAAAGATACCTTCTTGTTATAATTTTAATGTTTACAATCATTTATTCACTATCTGCATTTGCGCAGATGGAAAGTCCGAGCCCTCAGGTATTTAAATCCATTTACAACGATACATCTCCTCCGTTAAGGGATATGCCAGAGGCACCACTCTCCCCAACACCATGGAAAGATGGAATTATTCGGAATATGTCTAAAGAACAAAAATATGAAGACCAGTACCAACCCGATGAATCTTTACAGGAAATAATGGGTGGTGGAGGAGATGGATTTATTCTTCAGAGTTGGGATGGAATTGGCGCCGATGGATACGCTCCGCCCGATCAGAGCGGTGATGTGGGACCAAATCATTATATGGAAGTAGTGAACGTCCGTTTTCAGATATGGAATAAAACAGGGACATCTCTTTTAGGGCCATTAAATCTTGGTACGATTTGGTCAGGATTCCCGGGTCCGTGGTCGAGCAGTTTAAACGATGGAGATCCCATTGTTCTTTATGATGAAGCTGCTGGCAGATGGTTCGTTGCTCAATTTTCACTTCCAAATTATCCAAATGGACCATTCTACATTTTAATTGCAGTATCGCAAACAGGAAACCCCACGGGTTCGTGGCACAGGTATGGATTTTCATTTACACATATGCCTGATTATCCCAAATTTGGTGTATGGCCGGATGGATATTATATGTCAGCAAACTCCTTCAGTTCAGGTTCACTAAATTACAATGGTACTTATGTAGCCGCCTTTGACAGATCTCAAATGCTAAACGGAAATACTGCAACGATGGTTTCTTTTCTGAATTCTCCAACAACAACATGGTCATTGCTTCCGTCAGATTGGAATGGAACTGTTACTCCTCCATCCGGCGCTCCAAATTATTTTGGGCAAAT
This sequence comes from Ignavibacteriaceae bacterium, assembly GCA_013388525.1. The sequence continues at coordinate 3,703 of JACAFA010000106.1, forward strand.
CCATGATAATGCTGAGTACGGAGGGAATGATGGTTTTGATATTTATCAATTTCATGTTGATTGGGTAACCCCGGCAAATTCCACTTTCACTGGACCAACTTTTTTGGCAACAAATGCGTTTAGTACGGTCAATGGTATTCCACAACTGGGCACAAGTCAATTGCTGGATAACTTATCTGTAATGACAATGAATCGTCTGGATTATAGAAACTTCGGGACTCATCAATCAATGGTTGTATGTCATACAATTGACGCCGGAAGCAGCCGTGCAGGAGTAAGATGGTATGAATTTAGAAATACAGGCAGCGGATGGAGTATTTATCAACAGGGTACGTACGCCCCTGCAGATGGATTGGAGAGATGGATGGGAAGTATTGCATTAAACAGCAGTGGTGATATTGCTCTTGGCTATTCAGTATCGAGTTCTACAATGTATCCATCAATCAGATATACAGGAAGAATGGCAGGAGATCCTTTGGGTGTGATGACACTACCTGAAGAAACAATTCAAGCCGGATTAGGAGCACAAACAGGATTATCCAGATGGGGAGATTATACTCAGATGGTTGCCGATCCAGATGGAAAAACTTTCTGGTATGTCAATCAATATCAACCTTCAACTGGCAGTTTTAATTGGAAGACAAGAATTGCATCTATGAGTTTCGGTATCTCTGATCCAACAAATGTTACAGCAACACCGGTGAGCTACTCCCAAATAAACGTGGGATTTACTCCTAACTCAAATAATAATAACGTAATTATTGTTTGGAATTTAACCGGTATATTTACAACACCAACAGGAGCTCCACCTGCAGTCGGGCAACAATTCGCTGGCGGTACTTTACTTTACAATGGAACGGTTTCACCTGTATCACATACGGGGTTAAATCCACAGACATCATATTACTATAAACTTTTCTCTTACGATGGAAGCAGTTATTCAACGGGGGTTGCTACAAATGCTACTACTCTAAATATTTCTAATCCATCAAATGTTTCAGCCAACCCGATCAGCAGCAGCCAGATTAACGTTGGATTTACGCCAAACTCAAGTAATAATAATGTAATTGTTGTTTGGAATTTAACAGGTTCATTTACAACACCAACCGGAACTCCACCTGCAGTGGGGCAATCGTTTGCCGGTGGTACTTTACTTTACAATGGAATAGTTTCACCAGTACAACACACGGGTTTAAATCCTCAGACAACTTATTACTACAAACTTTTTTCTTATGATGGAAGCGTTTATTCGACCGGTGTTACTACAAATGCGACTACTTTTAACATCGCTGATCCATCTAATGTAACAGTAACACCTGTTAATCAAACACAAATAGATATTGGATTCACTCCGAATTCCAATAATAATAATGTTGTGATAGTCTGGAACCTCACAGGTGTATTTTCCGCACCAGCGGGTATACCTCCGGCAATCGGACAACCATTTGCCGGAGGTACTTTATTATATAATGGACTTACATCACCCGTAAATCACACAGGTTTAACTCCCTTGATGACTTATCATTATAAACTTTTTTCTTTTAATGGAAGTTTTTATTCATCTGGCGTTGTTGGCAGTGCAAGTACTTTTTATGTATTAGATTTTTCAGTTAACCTTTCGGTTTTTGATAATTGTTCAAACTCGGTTCAACTGACATTTGGCACAGCCGCAGGTGCCACAGATTGTTATGATCCTGGATTAGATATGTCAGCACCACCGCCACCGCCCGGAGGAGCATTTGATGGAAGGTTTGTAAGCTGCAACGAAGGATTCTTCACGGATATCAAAGCAACAAATCTGACAGAAGAAAGAATATGGAATTTACAATATCAGGCGGCAGAAGGATGTAGTCCGGTAACAATAAGCTGGAATCCAGCACAATTGCCTGCGAATGGATATTTTCATCTTGTTGATGCAGTATTAGGCACACTGGTAAATGTAAATATGAGAATGACAAACAGCTACACTGACGTAGTTGGGATAGGACAACTTCAGATAAAATACAATTATGAATTTTGTACAAACTATAGTATCAATACAAACTGGAATATGATAAGTCTTCCCTTAGGAGTATCAAATTCAAACTATCTGACATTGTTTCCGAATGCAGTACAGGGATCATTATATGGATATTCGGGAGGATATTACTCGACACAGAATATAGCAAACTGTACGGGATACTGGATAAAGTTTCCGTCATCACAGTTAGCAGAAGTATGCGGAACAGATATAACGGAATGTGTGTTGAATTTAAGTTCAGGATGGAATATGATAGGAGGTCCGAACTGCAATGTTCCATTAAGCAGTGTAATAGATCCGGGAGGGATAATAATACCGGGGACGTTGTACAGGTATTCAGGCACGTACAGCACAGCAAATTCAATCGATGCAACGAAAGCATACTGGGTGAAGACAAGCGGATCAGGAACAATAACAGTAAGCTGCGGAAATCTGCTGGCAAATAAAGAAAGTCAGTTGGTTATTTTGGAAGACGCAGTTAGCGGATTTGGAAAGATAGAAGTAAAAGATGCGTTGGAAAATAGTCAGGTGCTTTACTTTAATGGAAAGCTGAGCGATGAAGTAAGCATAGAAAGTTACAGTCTGCCGCCGTTACCACCAGCAGGAGGATTTGATGCAAGAATAGCAGGTGATTACAGATTAAGTGAAAGTGAAGAAGTAGAAATAAATTTACAGGCAGGAGAATACCCTGTTAAGGTAAGAATAGAAAATATAGACTTCAGTGAAGATTATAAAGTTATAGAGATATTAAATGGGTCAGAAGTGGGGAGTCACAGAATAAACAGCGGAGAAGAAATAGTAATAACAAATAAAGAAGTAAAAAAGCTGAAGATAACGAAGCAGGAGATGTTACCGGCGACATATAATTTAGAGCAAAATTATCCGAATCCGTTTAATCCGGGGACAACGATAAAATTCTCATTACCTGAAGCTTCAAAAGTTACGCTAAATATTTACAACACATTGGGAGAGAAAATAGCAGAGCTGGTAAATACAAATTTAGAAGCCGGAAAGTACAGCTATCAATGGGATGCAGGCGAAACCGCAAGTGGAATATATATTTATGAATTACGTACAGATAAATTTAGTTCAATGAAAAAAATGATTCTCTTAAAATGATTAAAGAGAAAGTGCATATTATTAAATTGGTTTTTCCAATAGCTGTTTTTTGGTCTTCTGCAATTAATATTTATGCTCAGACGCCAGCTCAGGTTTCTATTCCGTTTGAAATTTATGATAACGCAGGCGGACAGAAGACCCTTTACTTCGGACTTGACCAAACTGCTGGCGATGGTATTGATGTACATCTTGGAGAAAGTGATCTACCACCATATCCGCCAACCGGTGCTTTTGATGCGAGATGGATATTACCACAAAATGGTTTCAATGGTTCGCTTAGCTCGTGGCGGGATTACAGGTTCGCTGCCGGATTTCCATATTCTGGTACGATCGAGAATAGATTCAGATATCAAAGTATGGATGGTGCTACTGCAATGTTCTTTAGCTGGAATTTACCATCAGAGGTAACGGGTTTAATTCAAGATCTTGTGACCGGAAATATTGTAAATGTTCCGATAAGCGGAAGCGGCACTTTTCAATTAAATAATTTTGTAACACTTAATCAATTAAAATTATTAGTATACTACAATAACACTCTCGCCGGTGTCGAGGATGAAAATCAGTTACTTACAAAATTTATTCTCGAACAGAATTACCCGAATCCGTTTAATCCGGAAACTGTTATCAGTTTTCACTTACCGGTTAATACTAATGTAACGTTAAAAGTATTTGATATGCTTGGTAATGAAGTTGCCACGCTTGTTAATGATTATAGACCAGCAGGTAATTATAAAATTGAATTTAATTCGATATCAGGAAACCGGCATCTGGCATCTGGGATTTATTTATATCAATTGAAGGCAGGGAATTTTAGCGAAACTAAACAAATGCTTCTTTTGAAATAATTTTTATTCTCTTACTCTTATAGCAATTGCGACAGAAATGTCAGTGAATGTTCTTCATCAGTCAAAATCCGGTCTTGCATTTTAATTGTAAAAAGGTAAAATTCAGACGTGAAAATTTACAATTTAACACTAACATAATATTATTATGTTATATTACAATTGAGATTTTTCTCCGCACTATTTAGCATCTTTTCATCTTAATTAAACTAATTATAATAATAGGAAAACATTGAATATGAATACTAATTTTCTATTTAAAGGCAACGGATTAAATAAAAATTTAATTTTTGTATTACTTATCTGGACGAATTTTATCTTCGCTCAATATCAACTTCAGGTGGCGTATCCAAATCTTACTTTCACCAATCCGCTCTTTCTAACCCATTCCGGCGATGGAACAAACAGAATTTTTGTGGTTGAGCAAGAAGGGATTATTAAAGTTTTTCAAAATACTTCGGGAGTAACAATAACGAAACAATATTTGAACATAACTGACCGAGTTTCCTCAGGTGGTGAAAAAGGATTGTTGGGTTTGGCGTTTCATCCGGACTATGAAACTAATGGTTACTTTTATGTTAACTATACTGCAAGTAATCCTGAAAGAACTGTTATTTCAAGATTCCAGGTTACAAGTAATCCTGATTCAGCAAATAATAACAGTGAGTTTCAGATCTTATCATTTTCACAACCTTATGGTAATCATAACGGCGGTTGGATTGGGTTTGGACCAAATGATGGATATTTATATATAGCTACCGGTGATGGCGGATCTAGTGGTGATCCACAAAATTATGCACAAAGTATAAATACACTTCTTGGAAAAATTCTTCGCATTGATATCAATGGAGGAACTCCTTATACAATTCCTCCAACAAATCCGTTTTTTGACAGCACGAATACACAAGTTAAAAAAGAAATTTACGCGTGGGGATTGAGGAATCCCTGGCGTTGTAGTTTTGATCCTCTGACCGGTTGGCTTTGGGCCGGAGATGTTGGTCAGAATGATTGGGAGGAAATTGATTTAATCCAAAATGGTAAAAATTATGGTTGGAGATGTTATGAAGGTAATCATCCGTATAATACAACAGGCTGTAATTATCCCGAGTACATCTATCCAATATGGGAATATAGCCATAGTGTTGGTTACTCTATTACCGGTGGTTACGTTTATCGGGGACCGAATTTACCAGAACTTACAGGTAAATATATTTATGCTGATTATGTCACAAGGAAAGTTTGGGCTCTATCATACGATGGGATTTCACAAACTTCGAATACATTATTGGTAACAGCACCAGCATCTGTATCATCATTTGGTGTGGATGAGTTTAATGAATTATATATTACATCTTTCAACGGTAGAATTTATAAATTTAATCCTGCTACAGGATGCGGAAATATAAATCTTCAGTCCGGATGGAATATTGTATCAGTACCTTTTTTAAGTAGCAATATGTCAACTTCAAATATTTTACCAACTGCTTCTTCCGAAATATTCGGTTACGACAATGGTTACTATATTGCTGATACTCTTGTGAATGGAAATGGCTACTGGGTAAAATATGACACCCCCGCAATTTCACAAGTCTGCGGCAGTAGAGTATCTATTCCAATAAATGTAAATTCTGGCTGGAATTTAGTCGGTCCATTTGAAGAAGAAATTAGCGTCTCGAATATAACATCAACACCACCAGGAATAATTATAAGTCAGTTTTATGAATTTAATGGTATATATGCTACAGTAAGTTCTTTAAAAGCGGGTAAAGGATATTGGGTTAAGACCAGTGCTGATGGTACTTTGCAGCTAAATACAAATTTTAGTAAGTAGATAGGCTAACTGATAAAAGATTCGTTTATAAACTTTTAGGGAGCAAAAAATGGATGGTGCTATTTGCATTTTCTATTCTTAACTATCATTTGCTCAACAAGCATCGCTTTAATTCTAAAGTACAGCGAAACAAAAAAAGGTAAGCCAATTATTCTTCTTGCAGGTAATTATCTTGTTGCTTCTTTAATTGGTTTTATTCTTCTGATACTGAATGATGAAAAAATATTTTCCATTCAAACTTTATTCTTTGGTGCAGGACTTGGATTATTATTTGTGCTTTCATTCTTTGTATATGCTAAAGCGATTAGTTTTGCAGGCACGGGATTAGCAACTACCAGTTCGAGATTATCAGTTATCATTCCTATTATTCTTTCAATTATTGTCTTTAACGAACTGCCGAATCAGCTTCATCTGTTTGGATTTTTATTTACGGTAATCACCTTTTTATTTTTTTATTTCACTGTTAAGGGAAACCACAAGGATGGAGAAAACTTATTAAAATATTTATTTCTCGTTCTTGTTTTTATTGGTATAGGAATAAATGATTTTGCTATTAAAGTTTTCAAAAGCTGGCGACCTGAACAGGAAGAACCTTATTTTGTATTATTCATTTTCTCATCTGCACTTGTTTACTCATTCATTTATATAATTACCAAAAAAATTACGATAAAAAAAGAAACTGTCCTTTTGGGGATGGTTCTTGGCATTCCGAATGTTTTCAGCACAATTTTTCTGCTTGGCGCATTATCATCGCTTCCTGCAATATTGGTCTATCCATTTATGAATGTGGGAATAATTCTTTTCACAACATTATTGGCTTTTATTATATGGAAAGAAAAATTAAACCGCTGGGGAGTTTCTGCTCTCGCCAGCGGTTTATTAGCAATTTTGTTTCTGAGTCTTGGCGGATAGTTAAGTCGTTATATTTTTTATAGTTCTATAAAATTTTAACTCTTTATTTTTTCGTTCATTTGATATTCCCGTTTCAGTCTTTGATTCTTTTTCGATATAAGGGCAGGTGGTTTTACCGCTAAGATAAGGACATTCCGAATTTGACTTATCAACCTTTCCTTCTAGATATGGACAAGTTTTTTCTGACTTTCCTTGAAGAAAGGGACATTCAGTTTTGTTTGGTTTTTCATCCGCAAATAAATTTCCTGACTCTGTAAAATCAGCAGCTAATATTAAAATAGCACCTAATAAAAAGCTTGAAAATATAATTCTGGTTTTCATTGGATTCTCCTTTCTGCTTTTTAACAACTTTCGGCTTAAAAAGTTCAATATCAAATACTAAAGTATTTAAAGAACCCCTACTTTTGAGGCTGTTGGACTTCGGCGAGTCCACCGAACTCGACGAGGACAGGGGAGGCTACTAATCCACATCATCAACAAACATCACCATAATTCCCGCGACAATCATTGATGCACCACCTAAAACCAATGCATAAATTGCTTCGCCACCAACAATATTTCTTACAAAAAATCCTAATATGCTTGCGGCTGTTATCTGAGGAATTACTATAAAGAAATTAAAAATTCCCATATACACTCCCATCTTTTCCGGGGGTAATGAGCCCGTAAGAATAGCATAAGGCATTGCCAATATTGAAGCCCAGGCTAAACCAATTCCTAATTCGGAAAGTAGAAGTAAGTTTGGATCTTTAATTAAATAAAAAGATGCTAAGCCCAAACCACCAGCAACAAGGCTTATCAAATGAACAGTTTTTCTGCTGGTTAGTTTTGCAAGCCAGACAAGAACAAAAGCCATTATTGCTGCAAAACCATTATAGACTGACATCAGCACACCTACCCAATCTGCACCTTCATTATACAATGCAGTTGTTGGATCTGTTGCACTATAAACGTGATGAGTAACTGCAGGAGTAGTATAAATCCACATAGCAAAGAGTGCAAACCATGAAAAGAACTGAACAATTGCAAGCTGCTTCATTGTTTTCGGCATGTTGTATAAATCATTCAGTACTACAACAAAACCGTTTTCAGTTTTATTATTCTTTACAAGATAACCGGCAAGTATTTGTAGTAATCCGAAAGCCGCACCACCGACAAATAGAACATATAATCCATAATCGATTTCAGTAACGCTGATTGTGATAATTATTGTAATTAAAATTCCTAACAAAAACCATATCGAACCATCTTTAATAAATTTTGAGGAACTAACTAATACTCTATTTTGACTTTTAACTTCTGACTTTTGACTATCGGCTTCAGAGAATTTTTTCAACTCTTCAGGAGAATATTCTTGTGTACTGAAGACTGTCCAGGCAACCGCAAGAAAGAAAACAATTGCACCAACATAAAAAGAGAATTTGACTGAGTCAGGAATTTCACCTTCAGGTGCAACGTTTGAAATGCCAAACCAGTTTGTCATCATATAAGGTAAAGCAGATGCGATCACTGCTCCGGTTCCAATGAAGAAACTCTGCATTGCAAATCCCTGAGTTCGCTGTTCGGAAGGAAGCATATCGCCGACAAAAGCTCTGAATGGTTCCATCGAAATATTTATTGATGCGTCCATTATCCACAACATTCCTGCTGCAATCCATAGAGAAGGGGAATTTGGCATCAATATTATTGCAAGCGAAGCCATTATTGCTCCAACTAAAAAATACGGACGTCTTCTGCCAAGACGGTTCCATGTTTTATCGCTCATATGTCCAACTATGGGCTGAATAATTAACCCGGTTACAGGCGCCGCAATCCAGAGGATTGGAATGTTATCAATACTGGCGCCTAAAGTTTCAAATATTCTGCTTACATTTGCATTTTGAAGAGCGAAACCAAATTGAATTCCGAGGAATCCAAAGCTCATATTCCAGATTTGCCAGAAGGAAAGTCGGGGTTTTTTCATTAAAATTTACCAATCATTCTAAACTTGTATTTAATTTTATTTTATTCGATAAAATAATATGAAATTCGATGATATAATAAAGCAAGTTGAAAACAATCCAAACTCTGCTTTTTTTTACACACCTTCAATTTATAAAAAGGCGCTTTCATATTTCTTCATAAAACCATTTAAAATTATTTCACTCCATAAGAAACAAGATCTTGAACTTGCCTTCAAACTGATTCAAAAATTAATTGATAAAAGATATTTTGGTTATTCGTTGATCAAATACGAATCTGGCTATCTGTTTGAAGAAAAATTTTCAAATTTAATTTCGAATGATGAGAAAAACCTGATTCAGTTTTTCTTTTTTGATAAAAGTGAAGTTAAAATCCTGAATTCCTCCAAAATTGTATTCGAAGATTTTCCTGTTGAAAAATTTTCTGTTACAGATTTTAAATTGAACAGGTCTGAGACTCAGTTTATAAATGACATTTTAAAAATAAAAAAATATATAGAAGCCGGAGACACTTATCAGGTAAATTACACTGTCAAGGGAAAATTTAATTTTACAGGTTCATACTCATCTTTATTTCAGAAACTTCTTTTCAACCAATCAGCTAAATATTCCGCATTCATAAACAACGATGCGAAATTTATTATCTCTCTTTCACCGGAATTATTCTTTCTTCAAAAAAATAGAAAAATACTTTCGCATCCAATGAAAGGAACAATAAGGAAAGGTCATAACCAAAGTTTTGACCGAATTGCTGAAACAGAATTGAAGACCGGTGAAAAAAACATTGCTGAGAATGTTATGATTGTTGATTTAATTCGAAATGACCTTGGAAAAATCTGCAAGTACGGTAGTGTTAAAGTTCCTGAACTTTTTAAGGTTGAAAAGTATGAATCACTCTTTCAGTTGGTAAGTCAGGTTGAAGGAAAACTTAGAAAGAGCAACGGTATAAATGAAATTATCCGAAATATTTTTCCCTGCGGTTCAATTACCGGCGCACCTAAAATCAGAACTATGGAAATTATCAAAGCAATTGAAAAAGAAGAACGAGGAATCTACACCGGTTCAATTGGATTGATTACTCCGGAAGAAATTAAAATGAATGTCGCTATCCGTACAATCAGCATAAATAAAGAAAATGGTGATGGAGTTCTGGGATTAGGATCCGGAATAGTCTGGGACAGTAATCCACAAAGTGAATACGAAGAGGTTCTGTTAAAAAGTAAATTTTTGACTGAGCCGCTTGAGTATTTTGAAATATTTGAAACAATGAGATATGAAAACGGTAAAATAAAATTTCTTGATGAGCATCTTGCACGAATTAAGTCAGCATCCGATTATTTTTTATTCAGGTTCAGTGAAAAAAAAATAAGGAAGCAAATTCTTAATTCAATAGAAGAACTTGAAAAAACAAAACCAAAAAGGATTAAGCTTACTTTATCCAAATGGGGAATATCGAAAGTAGAAATATCAGATATCCCAATAGTTGCTAATGATGTATCAGTTATTATTTCACAAAATAAAATTAACTCGTATGACAAATTCAGACAATTTAAAACCACAAACAGAAAATTATACGATGATGAATTTGCACATTACGATGCGCTAGGCTTTTATGAAGTTTTATATCTCAATGAAAAAGATGAACTAGCCGAAGGAAGCCGGACAAACATTTTTCTGAGACGAGGAGAATTATGGTTTACACCACCTCTGGATTCGGGAGCACTACCGGGAATTTGCAGGCAGCATTTTATCGAAAATAATTCACAAACAATTGAAAAAAGTGTCAGACTCAATGACTTGCTGACTGCTGATGAGCTGATACTGACAAATGCATTAAGAGGTGAAGTACGAGTAAAAAAATTTTTTGTTACTCTTGATGAATACGTCATTTTCAAAAGATAATATCTGGTAACAGCAGGAATTTAATGCTAAAATTTAATAACTTGTAGTGCTTTGAAAATTAATAGTTTCAACAATTCGAATGAATAATTCAGACGACATCACATCTAAAAGAAAAAAAGAGCACCTGAGTTTAAGCTTAAATGCAGATGTCTCTTTCAAAACAAAATCCAATGGTCTTGATCATTACGAATTTATACACAATGCAGCAACCGAAATTGAACTTGATAAACTTTCCTTTAAAACTAAATTCTTCAAAAAGAAAATTAATTACCCGTTTATAATTTCCTGTATGACAGGCGGTACCGTAGAAGCTGAAAATATAAATGCTCAGCTCGCAATCGCAGCAGAAGAATTGCAGATACCAATTGGAGTTGGAAGTCAACGACAGGCACTTGAAAATAAAAATTACAGAAACACTTATCAGATAATCAGAAAAAACGCAAAGTCAGCTCCTGTTCTTGGTAATCTTGGCGCAGCGGAGTTGGTTAAATTAAAATCGTTTGATCCAATTAAAATGCTCATTGATCTGATTGAAGCTGATGCTTTTGTTATTCACCTGAATCCATTACAGGAATTGCTTCAACCCGAGGGAAATCCTGATTTCAAAGGGCTGACAAAAAGTTTAAGAAACTTAGTAAAAGAAATTAACACACCGGTTATCGTTAAAGAAATCGGAATGGGAATTTCTTATGAAGTTGCCAAAAAGATGCTCGATGCTGGGGTTAAAGGTATTGATGTTGCCGGCGCAGGAGGGACAAGCTGGGCAGCAATTGAAATGCTTAGGAATAAATCGATGACGAATGATTATTTTTGGGACTGGGGATTGCCAACTTCTTTTTGTCTTCGGGAAGTTTCAAGACTCAAAAAAAAATATAAGTTTTTCTTAATTGGCTCCGGCGGAATAAACTCAGGCATTGAGGCAGCCAAAGCATTTGCGCTTGGATCTGATTATGTTGCATCTGCCAGAATAATTTTAAAGGAATTAGATTCTGCCGGAGTTGATGGAGTAATAAAGCTGATTATTGATTGGTTTGATGAAATCAAAAAGATAATGTTCCTGACCGGTTCTGAATCAATTAAAGAATTACAGAAAGCCAAAATATTAAGAAAAGAATTTCTTTACTGATGAAAAATTTAAATTACATTGCTTTGTATGAAACTGAAAGAAAAAAAATTAATAAAATTCTTTCGGGTGCACTCAAAAACAGAAAACCTGTTTCACTATATGAACCGGGCGCATATATTCTTAACAGCGGTGGAAAGAGACTTCGCCCATTACTTGTATTGTTTTCAACGAAAGCAGTTGGTGGAAAATTTTCTGATGCATATAATGCTGCCGCTGCTGTTGAAATGCTTCATAACTTTACTCTTGTCCACGATGATATAATGGACAATGCAGATAAACGAAGAGGTCGTTTAACTCTTCATAAAAAATATGATCACAATACTGCAATTCTTGCTGGTGATAGTTTGCTTTCTATTGCTTATGAATATTTATTAAAAGATTGTAATGGCAATGCAAAAGAAGTTATTAGTTCATTTACGCATGGTTTGATAGAAGTCTGTGAAGGTCAAAGTCTTGATACAGATTTTGAATTAAGGAAAAATGTATCTTTATCTGAATACATTTTAATGATAAAAAAGAAAACTGCTGCTATGGCTGAAATGTGCTGCAAAATTGGAGCTCTTCTCGGTGGAGGAACAAAATCGCAGGTGAATGCTTTAAGTAGTTATGGTCTAAATCTTGGCATTGCATTCCAGATTCAGGATGACCTGTTGGATATATCAGCTGATGAAAAGGAATTTGGCAAAACTATTGGCGGCGATCTTGTTGAAGGGAAAAAAACTTTTCTGTTTCTCGAAGCTCTTGAAAAATCTAAAGGAGAAGATAGAAAAAAACTTCTGAAGGTAATTGAAAGAAAAGGAATCAGGTGGAATCAGGTAGCAACATATAAATTAATTTATGAAAAACTTGGTGTGCTCGATGATGCACGAAGAGAAATCAGATCTTATACGAAAAAAGCATTGCGCTCTATCCACTTACTTGATGAAGACAATAAAAAAATATTCAAATGGCTTGCTGATTCGTTAATTTATCGAACGAGCTGATGATCGAAAAGAAGGTTAAAATAATTAACAAAGCTGGCTTACACACAAGACCTGCAGCTACAGTAGTAAAAATGGCTGCAAAATATAAATGTGATTTTTTCATCTCACGTGATGGTATGAACATTAATGGAAAAAGTATTATTGGCGTTATGACACTTGCCGCCGAAGAAGGTTCCGAACTGGTTCTTTCTTTTAATGGCGAAGATGAAGAGCAGGCTGCAAAAGAAATTATCGATTATTTTGAAAGAGGGTTTGATGAGCTGTGAAATCATTTAAAGAAATATATCGTAAATCTGAAAATAAAATTTCAGGAATAGCCGCTGCTCCGGGAATAATAATTGGCGAAGCTTATCTGTTTACAAAGGAAAAGCTTCAAATCAGCAAGTATGATGTTGAGGATATTGAGAAAGCAAAACATGATCTTGTTGAAGCAATTGCAAAATCGAAAAAAGAGCTAAGCAAAATATTCACGATTGCACGGGAGAAAATGGATGATATTCGTGCAGCAATTTTTGAGGCTCAACTGATGATACTTGATGATCCGATACTGCTGGACGAGATAAGAAGAAGAATCGAGGTTGAACGCAAATCTCCCGAGTATATTGTAGATGATGAAATATCGAAATATCAGAGCAAGATGATTCTGTCTCACGAATCTTATATGAAGGAAAGAGCTCTGGATATAGAAGACATCAAGCAGCGTATTATCAGGAATCTTCAGAAAAAAAGATGGGAATCAAAAATTCAACACAATGTAATAGTTGTAAGTGATACGCTTACTCCTGCTGATACAATCGTTCTTTCGCGGAATAAAGTTCTTGCTTTTGTTACCGATCACGGCGGTTTAACTTCGCACGCTGCAATTATTTCAAGGTCATTAAATATTCCTGCTGTTGTTGGAACTCATAATTCAACTGCTGTTATAAAAGATGGTGATGAAATTATAGTTGATGGTTTTTATGGATATGTAATAATAAAGCCAACACCTGAACAAAAGAATTTTTTCATCGAAAAAAGAAAAAGACTCCTCGAAGTTCAGAAAGAACTTGAAGAACTCAAAGATGAAAAAGCTGTTACCAAAGATGGAAGAGAAATAAAACTACTTGCTAACGTTGATGTTTCCGGTGAAATTGAAATGGTTATTACAAGCGGGGCAAATGGTATAGGATTATACCGCTCGGAACAAATTCTTAATGAGCTTGGTGAATTTCCTTCTGAAGAAGAACAGACAAATATTTACTCAAAATTATCTTCAAGAATTTATCCCACAACAATTACTATCCGCGTTTTCGATATTGGCGGAGACAAATTCAGATTTCTTGATTTTGAAGAGCCCAATCCATTCCTTGGTTTAAGAGGAATCAGACTTCTGCTGGAAAATCCTGCAATGCTAAAAACCCAGGTGAGAGCAATTTTGAAATCGAGTATAAATAAAAATGTTAAAATGATGATTCCAATGGTCAGCACGTTGAAAGAAATTGAGGAAACAAAGAAAATTATTGAAGAATGTAAAAAAGAACTTAGAGCTGAAAAAATTAAATTTGATGAAGATATTGAAATCGGAATAATGATTGAAGTTCCTTCAGCTGCAGTTATGGCAAGAGAATTTTCAAAGGTTGTGGATTTTGTAAGCATAGGCACAAATGATCTTGTTCAATATTTAATGGCAGTTGACAGAGGAAACGATCTTGTATCGGAACTATATCAGGAATTCAGCCCTGTTGTAATCAATACTTTGAAACACATCATTGACGAAACCAAAAAATCTAAAAAACCTGTAAGTCTTTGTGGTGAAATGGCTGCTGATACACTTGCAATGCCTCTTCTCATTGGTTTGGGTTTAGATAGTCTGAGTATGTCGCCTTCAACAATACCTTACGCAAAAAAAATCATCAGAAGCTGCGAGTATAAAAAGACAAAACGGCTTGCTAATCAATGTCTTAAACTTCAGTCCGAGGAAGAAGTTAAAGCTGCAATTGAAGATTTCTTCAAAAAGAATAAAATTACACGAACAAGACAGATTATTTAACTTCAATGAAGATAACGGATTTTATAAATAAGTACGATAGTCAAAACCAGTTCCAGGTTCTACGTAATTCTTGCAATCAGATTTCAGATGCATGGAATAATAAAATTGATTTATCCGGGCTTAAAAAAAATAGTTTCTCTTCGATATTGTTTTGCGGGCTTGGAGGTTCTGCAATAAGCGGTGATCTGCTTTCCGATTATCTTTATGGTGAACTTACTATTCCATTTAATGTTGTCAGAGGTTATAATCTTCCCTCGTATGTTAATCAGAATACTCTCATTATCATTTCATCTT
Source organism: Ignavibacteriaceae bacterium (assembly GCA_013388525.1). The sequence continues at coordinate 18,722 of JACAFA010000106.1, forward strand.
ATTCCGGAAATACTGAAGAAACGATTTCCTGTTTTGAACAGGCGTTAACAAGAAAATCTCAAATTGTTGTTATCACTTCAGGCGGAAAGATAGAGGAAATAGCTTCTTCAAAAAAAATCCCTGTTATTAAAATTCCCGGCGGGTTTCAACCGAGATATGCACTAGGATTAGGTTTTTATTCGCTGTTAAAACTTATGCAGGAACTTGGTTTTGCAGATGAAAACAAGAATGTAACCGATACCATAAATCTCTGGAAAAGAAGAAGTGATGATTTTTCCGGAGAAAATAACTATGCATTACAAATAGCTGAACAATTAGTTGGTTTCATACCTGTTATTTATTCAGCTGAGTATCTTTCATCTGCAGGTTACAGGTTCAAATGTCAGTTAAATGAAAATGCAAAACTTCATGCTTTTTATCATACACTTCCTGAAATGAACCACAACGAAATAGTTGGCTGGGAGTCTTATAAAGAAAAACAATTCCATACAAAAGTCATTTATCTGCTCGATAAGGAATATAATCCGCAAATTATAAAACGCTTTGATACACTCAAAGAATTACTTGCCGGACAAGCAATTGAAATTTTGACCATCAGCAGTAATGAAAAAAACAGAAAGGTACGAATAATGGATTTGATTTTCTTGGCTGATTGGATATCTTTTTATGCGTCGGTTTTACGTGGGTTTGATCCTTCGGAGATTGATTTTATTAACAGGATGAAACAGCGGCTTACTTAAATATTGAGCTCCGGATTTTAATATCACTTTAAAAAAATTTATCCGGTTTTATGCTTTTTCTCTTTTCCAGTAAAAAAAAATTATTTCTCTTCATTTCTTTCCTGACAATTCTTGTTAGCGATTTCTCGTTTGCTCAATTTTTTTATTTTGGCAGAAATAAAGTTCATTATGAAGAATTCGACTGGAAGATTCTTCGGACTGATCACTTTGATATTTATTATTACGGTGAAATGAAATACATTGCCGAGATAGGTGCACAATATGCGGAAGAAACTTATGCGGAACTAAAAGTCAGGATGAATCATCTGGTTACAAGAAGAATTCCGCTCATCTTTTATAATACAACAATTGATTTCCAGCAAACTAATGTAACACCCGGATTAATTCCCGAAGGTGTCGGAGGTTTTTTTGAATTTCTTAAAGGAAGAGTTGTTCTGCCAAGCAATGGTTCTTTAAAGGACTTCCGTCACGTCATCAGACACGAATTGGTACACGTGTTTATGGTAAACAAAGTTTATCGCATTCTGAAGGACCACAGAATTCCTACTGATAAAATGCCGCCATTATGGTTTGTCGAAGGTCTTGCAGAATTCTACTCAACCGAATGGGATGCACAGGCTGAAATGCTTTTAAGAGATGCAGTGCTTAACAACTATTTTGTAAATCTCGCAGATATTTATAGAATATACGGCAGTTTTCTGATGTACAAAGAAGGTCAAAGCTTTCTGGAATTTGCCGCTGAAAAATACGGCGAAGAGAGAATTGGAATGCTGCTCGATAATTTCTGGATGTATTCCTCGTTCAATGAGGTTCTTGAAACAACATTTAAACAATCATTTGAACAGATTGATGCAGAATGGAATTACTGGTTACGAAAAAAATATTTTCCTTTGATGGAATCGAGTTATCCGACTCAATTCGGTTCACTGAAAGTAACAAAAGACGGATTTAATTTTACCCCTGTCTATTTCAAATACCAGAACAGACATTTCCTCTACTTTCTGGCTAACAGAGACGGATACTCATCACTTTACCGGATAGAAATTTCTCCGGAATATGTTCCGCTAAATTCACCTGAACTTATTCTTCGAGGTGAGCAAACCGAAGAGTTTGAATCATTTCATCTTTTTCAATCTGCAATAGATATTTCAAAAAATGGTTTGCTCGTCTTCAATAATAAAAAAGGCAGAAGCGATGTAATTCATTTTTTTTCTGTTATTGAAAACAGAGTAGTAAAATCCTATCAGAATTATGAACTTGTTTTTATTTCTTCACCGAAATTTTCTGACGACGGAAATCGCATTGTTTTTAATGCGGTTGACCGAAAAGGATTTAGTGATATTTATATCTATGATTTAAATGAGGACAGACTTTTCAGAATTACAAATGATTATTATGATGATCAGGATCCTTGCTTTGGTTTGGATGCACAACAGGTGATATTTTCTTCTGACAGAACGGGTGGTGAGTTCGCAGGTAAGTATAATCTCTTTTCAATTGATTTGAATAGTTATGAAATTAAATATATAAGCTACCTTAATGCAAACAATCATACTCCGACACTTACTCCCCAAAAGGATCGTCTCTTATTTACTTCTGATCTAAACGGTGTGAGAAATCTATATGAGCTTCCGGTAATCGAAGGAGAGTTTAACAATTCTGTTAATAAAATTTCGGAATTCATCTCAAGTGTTTTTAATCCTGTATATATTGACTCAAATTATATTTCATTTTCCGGATTTGAGAATTACTCATTCAATCTTTACGTCTTCAATAAAAAAGAATCTCGGGAAGATTCACTGCAAACTATCGAAATGAAAATTGATAAGCCGCTCGATATCTGGTATGCTGATTTAATCGAGCTTCCATCAGAAAAGAAAATGACTGAATACGAAAAGGAATACTCGCTTGATTTTGCACAGGGAGTTGTTGCGACAGACCCGATTTTCGGAACCAGAGGCGGTGCAATTTTTTCTTTGAGCGATTTGCTTGGTGATGACAGATATATTTTTATGATTTATAACAATGCCACCGTCTCAAGCGAAATTCTTAATAGTTTTAACCTGGTACTTCAAAAAGTAAACTTTGCAGGAAGAGTCAATTACGGATATGGAATTTTTCATTTGAACGGTCCTGTTTATGATTATTCAGATCCCGATCAGTATTATTATGAAAGAAGTTTTGGCGGTTCATTTCTTTTAAGCTATCCTGTTTCAAAATTTCAGCGATTGGAAGCAACAGTAACTTTAAGAAATTCAAACAAAGAAGTAATCAGTAATGTAATTGAAAGGAAAGCTCTGCTGTTTTCAAACGTACTCGGCTGGGTGATGGATAACTCAATCTGGGGTTCTACAGGTCCGGTTGCAGGAACACGTGCACTAATTTATCTTGGTTACACAAGCGATATCAAATACAGCAACGTAAATTATTTTTCCATCATTGGTGATTATCGTTACTATCAACGCTTTGCACTTACTACACTTATTGCGCTCAGAGCAGCAATATTTTACAACGAAGGAAAAGAAGCCCGTTATTATTTTGTTGGTGGAAGCTGGGATTTAAGAGGCTGGCCAAGATTCGGAATTCGAGGTGAAAAAATCTGGCTTACTTCACTTGAATTCCGGTTTCCGTTAATCGAACAAATCGGAATCAGGTTTCCGTTTTTTAATCTTGGCTTTCCGGGAATCAGAGGTGCTATTTTTTATGATATGGGTGGTGTGTGGAATGATGATTACAATTCTACTATCGGTTCTGTTGGTTTCGGATTCAGGTTTAATCTTTTCGGTGTTCTTACACTCAGATATGATATGGGTAAAAAAATAGAAGAAAATTATACACGATTTCAGGATGGATTGTTTTATCAATTCTTTTTTGGATGGGACTTTTAAAAACTAAAATATTGTTTCTTATAACTTTATTATTTATTGCCGGCTGTGCAAGATCTATAATAAAGTACGCCAGTAAACTGGATGAAAATCCTTATCAGATGTATGGTAAAAATCCTTCGCGTGAATTTTATTTACCTGAAAATATTTCTGATTCACTCGTGCTTAAATGGGAATCAGAAACGTATGGAAGCTTTACAAATTCTTCCGTCTCGGTTTATGATGATCTTGTTTTTATAAATGATCTTGCAGGAAGATTATTTTGCTTTAATCTTCTTACAGGAAAGAAAATCGGCTCACTGAAATACAGCAGAGGAAGTGTTTTTTCAACACCCCTTCCGTTACGAAGCAAAGTTATTTTTCCTGTAGCTCTTGAAAAAGAAAATCTCACTGAACTGATTATTTATGATTACGCTCAGGGAAAGGAATTAGATGATATCGAAATTCCGGGAAGAGTAATGACTCAAATGATTAAAGTTGATGATGATTTTCTTTTCACTTCAGAAGTGGGAATTGTTTATAGATTTACTTCATCAGGTAAAAAAGTTTGGGAAACACACACACGTGTCCCGACCCGCAGTTCTCCGGCAATGGTAAATAATCTTTTCATTTTTGGAAATGACAAGGGTGAAATCATTGCGCTCGATTCATCCTCAGGTGATTCAGTTTATGTTAAGAATATCGGAGGAAATTTCTTTTCTGGTTTAACAATCTCAGAAAATATTATTTATGTCGGAAATGATAATGGTTTTGTTTATGCTATTAATTCTGATAATGGTGAGTTAATCTGGCAATTTGATTCCGGCTTTAGAATTAAAATGGAACCAGCCGTTGATGACAAGAATGTTTATATCGGAAATCTCAATGGAAACTTCTTTTCAATTGATAAGCTCAGCGGAGTTGAAAACTGGAGAACAGATTTTCGTGGTATTCTGAATGTAACTCCTCTGATTACAAAAAATCTAATTGTTCTGCCGGATATACTTTTTAAAGTTCATTTTCTCGAAAAACAATCCGGCAATATTTTGAAATCTGTTCCGCTTGATGGAAGAGCGAAACTAACTCCCGTTATTCATAAAAATATTTTGTTCGTTGGTTTTGATGATGGAGTAATCAGAGCTTATGAATTTATTTACTAAATCACTTTTAACAATAACACTGATAATTTTTTCTGACTTTGCATCCGGGCAGGATAGCACTGCCAAAGTTTCTATTTTTACTGATGTTGAAAAAGCAATTCTATTACTAAATGATATTTATGAGAGCGATGGAAGTGAGTTTGAACTAAATCTTAAACCGGGAATTTATCGAATCCATCTCACTGAAGATTTTAGAAAATGGAATGCTAAAAGTTTTAACGATACTTTGATAATAACAGATAGCAGTGAGGTAATCTTAGAATACAAGTTTGCAGATAAAATATTATTGGACACGAAACCGCAAAATGTTTACGTATTTGATTCTGATTCGTTGATTGGATTTACTCCACTTCTGATTGATGAGGGAATTAATTCTTTAGTTCTCCGAAAACCCGGCTATTCCGAAAAGTTGGTTTTAAGTCAGGAAGTAAAAACAGAAATAAAACCGGAGTTGCAATTTACAGGTCAAATCAAAGATGAAAGTTTCTATGGATCAACATTATTTAAACTGCTTGTCGGAACGGCAATAGCTCTTGGTGCTGCAACTGCATATTATAAACTTGAAGCAGATAAATATTTCGATGAATATCAGATGACCGGAAACCCCGAAGCAATGGAACAAACTGATAAATATGATCTTATCAGCGGAATTACTTTTGTAGCTTTGCAGATAGATTTTGGATTTATTCTTTATCAATTTCTCAGCGAATAATTCGTGTCGTTTTAATAAATTAAAAAAGCATGTCTGAAATTATTTAATGATTACAGTACTGGAATCTATCAGATTATCTACACAATATCTCAGCGAAAAAGGGATTGATTCGCCGCGCACAAATGCTGAACTTTTACTCGCAGGTATAATTGGTTGTAAACGACTTGAGTTGTATCTTTTTTTTGACAGACCTCTGAGTGAGATTGAACTAAAGCAGTACCGTGAGTTTTTGAAGAGAAGAGGAAACTTTGAACCTTTGCAATATATTCTTGGAACAGTTGAATTCTACGGTTTAGAACTGAATGTAGATTCAAATGTATTAATTCCAAGACCAGAAACGGAAATTCTGGTTGAAACAATTATAAAACAGTACTCAAAAGAACAACAGATCATTATCCTTGATGTTGGGTGCGGCAGCGGTAATATTTCAGTTGCGCTTGCTGTTAATTTACAACTGGCAAAAATATATTCTACAGACATTAGTAACGGGGCATTGGCGGTCGCTAAAAAAAATTCTGAAAAATTTAATATTCAGGGAAGAATAAATTTTATCAAACACAATATTCTCAAAGATAGTCTGGATAACTTACCCTTATTTAATGTGATTGTTTCAAATCCGCCCTACGTTTCCAAAGAAAGTTATGCTGAGCTTCAGAAAGAAATCAGAAACTTTGAACCACGAGAAGCAGTTACTGATGAAAAAGATGGCTATACATTTTTTAAAGCAATAACGGAAGCAGCTTCAATCAGGTTAAAAGAAAACGGAAAATTATTTTTTGAAATTGCCCAGGGTCAGAGTGATGTAGTGAAAAATATTTTAATGGAAAATAAATTTTCAAACATCCGTGTGATTAAAGATTATCAGGGAATTGATAGAGTAATTTTTGGAGAAAGAATATGAAAGCTGTAGTTCAAAGGGTTAAATCAGCGTCGGTTACTATTTCTGAACAAAACTATTTACAGCAAATTGGTAAAGGACTTCTTATTCTTCTGGGCATAAAAACAGGTGATGCTGAAGAAGATGTAAATTTTGTTGCAGATAAATGTTGCAATCTCAGAATTTTCGAAGACGCAGAAGATAAAATGAATATTTCTGTGAAAGATATTGATGGTGAGGTTCTAATAATTTCTCAATTTACTCTTTATGGTGAAACCGCAAAAGGTAACAGACCAAATTTTACTGATGCTGCAAAACCGGAAGAAGCAATTCCGCTCTATGAAAAATTTGTAGTAAGGGTTAAAGCAAACTTAGGTGATAGTAAAGTTAAAGTTGGAGTATTTGGTGCAATGATGGATATTCAGCTTGTTAATTACGGACCTGTAACTGTTCTTGTTGAATCAAAAAGCTGATTTGAAAATAAATGAATAATATCCTGATGGTTTTTCTCGATGGTGTTGGAATAGGGAAGTCTGATTATCAGTTCAATCCTTTTTTTAAATACGGCTTTAGTGCTTTCGAAAAAATATTTGGAAACATTCCTTCGCTCGACAATCAGACTTTATCCAATGGAACTCATTTTTTGTTTCCGACTGATGCAACAATCGGTATTGAAGGATTACCTCAAAGCGGAACCGGACAGGCATCTTTATTTTGTGGATTCAATGCTCCAAAATTTGTTGGTAAACATTTTGGACCTTTTCCATACTCAACAACAATTCCAATACTTAAAAAAGATAATATTCTTATTTATTACAGAGAAAAATATAAAAGCAGCTATTTTGCTAATGCCTATCCAAAAGTTTTCTTCGACTATATTAATTCCGGAAAAACAAGACTCAGCGTAACAGCTCTTACGTGTCATCTTACCGGAATAAGGTTTAATAGTGTCAGTGATGTAAGAGCAGGAAGAGCTTTGACTGCTGAAATTACAAACGAAAGGTGGAATCAAAGACTTGGTTACAATCTGAAGGTGATCAAACCAATAATAGCTGCAAGAAGGCTTTTACGAATTGCAGAGCAGTATAAATTTACTCTCTATGAATACTATCTTAGTGATCATATTGGTCATCTGAGATTTCCCGGGGAATTTGAAAAAATATTTACTGAACTAGATGAATTTCTTTTTACTTTACTGGATGCTGTCGCATTAAAAAAGATGACTTTAATTATTTGTTCTGATCATGGAAATCTTGAAGATACTTCCGTGAAGACACATACAAGAAATCCTGCGCTTACTATTACGGCTGGTAAGAGTGCAAAAGAAATTGCTGAAAGTGTGAAGAATATTTCTGAAATTAAAGAAGCAATTATAAAATATTGTAAATGAAAGATTATCCTGCAATAAAAGTTGCAATTATTATCGTGGCAGGTATTTTATCTGCTCAGTTTATTCAATTCGGTTTGCTGCCCGAAATAATTTTTTTCTCTGTGTGTTTATTCTTAATCCTATTAAAGAAGAAAATATCTGACCATTCATTTTACTTCCTTCTGATGTTTATTGCCGGAGGTCTTCTGGTTTTTTCTATTGGAAATTATCTGTCAGAAAAAAATAAAATGTATTTTGACCCATTCGTAACTAAAATTGATAAAGTAAAGAATACAACTGCTGTTGGCGAGATAACTAATATTGATCTCATAAGAAACAATGAGATAATTTTCTATCTGGCAGTTGATTCACTTTATTCTGATGAATTTTTTATTAAAGATAAACTTGACCTTCTTTGTAAAGTAAGACTTGACAGAAAAGCCATCTATGAATTGTACAATGAACTTAAGCCTGGTAACTATCTGAAAGTAACAGGATTTTATCATAAAGGGAAACAACAAAGAAATCCCGGAGAATTTGATTACAATGCTTATTTAAAATCAAAAGCTATTATCGGGGTACTGAACATTTCTGATAGAGCATCTGTCAGGATTATCAATTCTGAGACAAACACTTACAAAAATCTTATTCACCAGATAAGAAAATCAATTGATGGACAAATAAAAAAATATCACTCGCCGGAAACTGCTGGATTATTGCGTGGTTTGCTGCTCGCTGACAGAGGCGAAATAAATTATCAAACCAAAACTCAGTTTATTAATGCCGGTGTTGTTCATGTTCTTGCAGTATCAGGTTTGCACGTAGGTTATATAATCATGATTTTTATTTTTCTCTTTGGAAGATTCAACTTATTTACCCGGTCAATTTTAACACTAACCGGACTTCTGTTTTTTATGTTTATTACCGGAGTTCCACCATCTGTTTTCAGAGCTACGGTGATGTCAATTGTTCTTATTATCGCTTTGCTAACCAATCGAAGTACCAATTTAATCAACTCGATTTCAATTGCTGCTCTTATAATTCTTATCATTAACCCAAATGAAATTTATAACCCGGGATTTCAGCTTTCATTTGCTGCTGTTTTGGCAATTGATCTTCTTCTTCCATACTTCAATTATTTAATTGATAAATGGAATATTCAAAATAATTTTTTCAGATATGTTATTTTATTTGGTGCTGTATCATTAAGTGCACAAATCGGAACTTTGCCGTTTACATTTCTTTACTTTAATAAATTTTCTGTAATAGCTTTATTTACAAATCTTTTTGTTATTCCGGGAATTGGTATTATTGTGGCTACAGCGATGGTTACTCTTTTCTTTTCTGCATTAATTCCTTTCGTAGCAATATATTTTGGTACTACCAATGATCTGTTCGCACAGGCGTTGTTAAAATTAATAAAGTTCTCTGGCGATTTATCTTTTTCTTACATAAGCATAACCAACTACTCACTCTTAGACCTGATAATATTTTATCTGATGCTTGCTATCTTTTTATTCTATATTCCACGACTTAGCTCATTAAAAACAAAAATCGTTTTTCTAATTCTAATTTTAGCTAACACTTTTCTTTATTCTTCAATTGATAATAAAGATTTATTACCCGAAAATTATTTAAGCGTCTTTATGATTGATGTTGGTCAGGGAGATTCTTTCCTGATTAAATTTCCAAATGGAAAAACGGCGTTGGTCGATGCCGGAAATACAACTATGTTTTTTGATAATGGCGAAAGAGTAATCATCCCTTTGCTGAATTATCTGGGAATTAAAAAGATAGATTATGGAATTGTTACACATATTGACTCAGACCATTACGGAGGTTTTGTTGCTCTGATTCTGGAAAATATGATAGGGGAAGTCCTCAAAACGGAAATAGATTCTTCTCTCAGTAAAGACAGAAGATTTGAAGAATTCATAAGAGAAAGAGGGATTCCTATTCATTACTTTAAAGAAGAAAAAATAGAAATAGGAAACACCTCTCTTTACTTTTTGTACGATGAAAAAATAAAAAATATCTCCGGCAACTCAACTAACGATCGCAGTGGAATATTTAAACTTGTTTATGGAGAGACAAGTTTTCTTTTTACAGGTGACGTTGAAAAAAGTATTGAGAGGTTTTATGCAAATAAATATAAATTCTTTCTGGACTCAGATGTTTTGAAAGTTGGTCATCATGGCAGCAAAACAAGTTCTTCTGAAGAATTTATAAGTTATGTTTCTCCCGAACTCAGCTTGATTAGTGCAGGATTTAAAAATAAATTTGGTCATCCTTCAAAAGAAGTTATTCAAAGGTTAGAAACTGAGGGTTCTGATATTTATAGAAGTGATTTGCAAAAAGCTGTTCTTTTGAGATCTGACGGTCAGGAAATAAAATTAATAAAGTGGTAAATAAAAAATTGAAATAATATGAGAGAAATAAAATGAGTAAATCAAAAATTGAAATCGGAATTATAATGGGAAGCGATTCTGATCTCCCGATTATGGAAGATGCTGTAAACGTTTTAAAAGAATTTGGAATAGGCTATGAAGTAAAAGTTCTTTCAGCACATCGGACTCCAAATCAACATGCTGAATATTCCCGATCGGCAATTGATAGAGGATTAAAAGTGATAATAGCCGCAGCTGGTGGGGCGGCACATTTGCCGGGAGTAACCGCAGCGCAAACAACTTTGCCTGTGATTGGTGTACCAATAAAAGGCAAGTCTCTCGAAGGAATGGATTCATTGTTATCAATTGTTCAAATGCCTCCGGGAATACCGGTTGCTACTGTCGCAATCAACGGCGCTAAAAATGCAGCTTTGCTTGCGGTTAGTATTTTATCACTCGCCAATTCTGACATTCAGAATAAACTTGTTGAATATAAGAAGAAAATGGAAAAAGATTCTCTGGCTAAGAACGATAACATCAGTTTATGATAAGAACATTATCTTTGGTAAGATAATTGAAATAAGAAATTTTAATTTTTACAATTCCTTTACTGTGTTGAATGTTTGCATAAAAATGTAATTTTTGTTAATGTTAGATGTGAAATTTTTGTTGGTAATATTTTTCTTTGGTTTCTCCTAATTTTTTTTGAGAATTGTTTTAACTCAAGACAGTGTCCATAATACAACTACTAATCAACATATCTTCAACCTATTTCAGGAGGGTCTCTTTATGAGAAAATCACTTCAATTATTTTTTGTCCTTTCACTTCTCCTAATGTGGTGCGGCAATATCTTGGCACAGGATGCCAGCATGTTTGGCTTGTCACCATATATGCTAGGAACTGAAAAAGGGCAGCCACAATACCAGGGCGAGTCTCCGGATGCTAACACTGGCTTTGGTAATGATGCGATTGCAACGGGATATCCGTTTTTATCTATGCCAATTCCGGCAGGCACACCATTTACGATTATAAATCCAAGTTTCTCTCCCGGCTGGCTGGCTGGTGGTGATATTGATGCCTCAGGTGCTTATTACGGTTGCTCTTACATTGGTCAAGGGCAGGGTAATTTAGTTCAGGTCAATTTAGGTACTGGCGTACCTACAGTCATTGGACCAATTACAGGATTCACTTTGTATCCAACTTCATTAGCTTATAATGCTGCTAATAATACCTGGTATTTTGGTGATACTGACGGCGCAACTTCAAGACTTTATACGCTGAATATTGCTACAGGTGCAGCAACTTTAGTTGGACAGATTACTGGTTGTGCTGGTCTTATTGGAATGGCAATTAATTGTACGGGTCAAGCTTATGGAGTAGATATCGTGACAGACCAGTTATATTCAATAAATCTTAGTACTGGTGCTGGAACAGCTATTGGTCCATTAGGTTTTGATGCAAGCTATGCACAGGATTGTGATTTTGATGCAGCCACAAATACAATGTATCTTGCTGCATATAATGCTGCTGCAGGTCAGGGTGAATTCAGATCTGTCAATTTAGGTACTGGTGGAACGACACTTATTACAGCATGGCCTGGTTCAGAAATTACAGGATTTGCAATAGATAATCCTTGCGGACCACCTTGCCCGATAGGTGCACCATCTAATCCAAATCCGCCAAGTGGAACAACAGGTGTTGGATTAACTGGTAACACTGCAAGCTGGACAAACGGCGCAGGAACAGTTGATGTAGAATTATGGTTTGGTCCTGCAGCAAATGTTGTTAAAGTTTATGATGGTCCTGCAATAACTTCTTTTGCATTACCAACTCTTACTTACAATACTACTTACTTATGGTATGTTGTATGTAAAGATGCAACTTGCGGCACACAGGGTCCAACCTGGTCATTTACAACAATGCAAGATCCTAACTTAAATCAATGGTGTGATGATTTTGCAAACTTTAACAACTGGACAATTGTTGGTCCCGCAGGTTTAACAAACTGGGCAACAGCAACTACATCAAATGCAGGCGGTACACCTCCTGAATTACGATTTAGCTGGACTCCATCATTTACAGGTGTCTCAACAATCAGATCTGTAAGTATTCCATTGTTGGATAACTGGTCAGTTGATTATTCCTTTAACTATTATCTGGATTGGTATGACGATCCAAGTGGAATAGTTACTTTTGGAATTACTTATGATGGCGGAGCAACACAGACAATACTGTATCAGGATAATAATCCAACTGGAAACGTTGGCCCGACAATCGTTTCTGGAAGCTTTACAACACCGGCTTCCGGCGCATCAAATGCTCAGTTGCAAATAACCTATGACGGATATTCATTCAATATAGATTATATCTATTGGGATAATATTTGTCTTGATTGGATAGTACCGGTTGAATTAACATCTTTCACTGCAAGCGCAGATTACGGTGTAGTTGAACTAAGATGGTTCACAGCTACTGAAACCAATAACCAGGGCTTTGAAGTTCAGAGAAGTGCCGGCGGCGAATTCGAAACTATCGCATTTGTTGAAGGACACGGAACAACAACCGAAGTTCAGGCTTATAACTACATAGACAGAAATGTAAATGTAG
>JACAFA010000206.1 GCA_013388525.1 Ignavibacteriaceae bacterium
ACTTTATTTTCGCTTGCACGATTCATAGGGCGTTTACCTCCTTATTTTTTTATTGCTTATTTAGGTAAACGCTCTCTTTTTTTCTACTCCTCTTTACACAATTTTTGTAACGCTAATTAAAACTTCTTAAAAAGTAATTATTTGAATAAAAAATAAATGTTTTTTAAATTAAAGAATATTTATATTTCCAAAGCTTTTTTACATAACTAATCAATTATCCTAAAACAAACTTAATCGGAGGTCCATATGAAAAAGATGTTATTAACACTTGGTTTATTTTTAATGGTTTCGGCTGTAGCTCTCAGTCAATCACAGGTTCTAAGTGGTACCTGGGGTGCAAGCACTGATACCAAATCATATACACTCAATGCAAATACCGGTGACAGAACAATTACTATTCAGGTAAACTTCTTGAAGCCTTTTGAGAACAAACCTGATGTTGTTGTTGGAGTTTCATCAATTGATGTTGATAATAATACAGCAGTTAAATATGCAGTAAAACCAATTTCTGTATCCAGAGATGGATTTACTGTTGAAGTAAAAACCTGGGGCGATACTAAAATATATAGCATTACCGGTTTCTGGGTAGCTCACGCAGAAACTTCAACAGGTTCTGAGTATTAAGATATATTTGAGTTTATTATGCCGTTATTCTGAAAATGAGTAACGGCATTTTTATTTTAAAGAAAATGTTTTTCTCTTATGAACGCGAAAAATTATTTCTTTATTAATTCAGCAATATTGGATAATTTACAGTTAACGATAAAAAAATAATATTTGCTAAGAAATGATTTACAAACTTTACTATCTGGTTTTTCTTTTAATATTACTTGTAAGCTGTAATACAAATCCGCCAACTTCTCCTGAAATTACTCCAACCGGAAATATTATTTTGAATTTAAAAGTTGATAATACAGCTATGGTTACATTAGCCAGTAAAGTTGTTATCATAGAAGATTTTGCTAACGTTAGTTGTAATCCTTGCGTAATCTCTAATAAGATAGTTGAGCAATTAGCAAATGAAACTTATGGCAGAAGTAAGCTGGTTGCAGTAAAGTTTCCAACAAATTTTCCCGCACCAAATGATCTCTTCTATTTAGCTGCGAAGGAAATTTGTGATGCAAGGATTAGTTATTACAGTGTATTTTTTGCACCAACCACTATTATAGATGGAATACTAAAACCGATTTCTACAGATTCAAACAGTGTTAAAGCTGCCGTTGATTCAAGACTTGCAATTACTCCAAGGTTCAATATTAATGTTGATGCTGCTCTCGAAGGAGATTATACAGTTAATGTAGATATAAAATTTATTGATACTACTTCCTTAAATATGAATGATTTGGTTATACATACTGTGCTAACTGAAACTGATATTGAATTTGAACAAGCTCCCGGCTCAAATGGTGAGACAAAATTTTATGATGTTACCCGTCTGATGTTTCCTGATAAAGAAGGAACACCGATAAGACAGTTAATCGATCAGGGAGAACAGACCTTTACATTTGAAGATGCTCTGCTTTCTTCATGGAATCTTGAGAAACTGAATTTCGTGGTTTACATCCAGAATAAATCAACAAAGGAAGTATTTCAAACAGGATCAACTTTCGAATAAAAAATTCTGGACAATTAATTTTCCTGCGAATTCAGCACTCATTTGCACTTACCAATTATTTTTTTTGATACTTTTATTTTCATTTATTAGTTTATACCCCCAGCGGGGTAAAGTTATTAATTGTTATCCCCTTTTATAGGTAATTGAATAGAAATCACGCCTATGGATACATCAAAATATCTCAGATCTTTTATTGAGATTGGGCTTACCGAACGGGAAGCTAAAGTCTATATGACACTCCTGAGTGGTAAGATGTTTACCGTCCTGGAGCTTCAGGAAGCAGTCAATATTCCACGAACAAAAATTTATGAGGTGCTGAATAAACTCGTCAGCAGAAATATTTGTATTGAAAAAAAATTAGGCAGGAATAAACTTTACGAGGCAGTTGAACCCAAAATTGCTCTCGAACGGGTCGTTGAATCATACAAGAAAGACCTTGAAAGAAAAGAGCAATTGATCAATCAGATTTCTGAAGTTTTCACACCCATTTTTCAAAACAGTAAATCAATTGTTAACCCTCTTGAATTTATTGATGTAATGAAGGATAAAGCACAAATTCATAAAAGGTACACTGGCTGTGTAAAAAGCACCAAAAGAGAGATGTTAACTTTTAACAAAGGACCTTATGCCTGCGATACATCAGACAGACTGGAAGAGCAGGAAGATGAAGAATTTAAACTATTAAAAAGAGGTGGTTCCTGTAAAGACATTTATGAATTGAAAGAACTTAAAGAAGTTGACTGGCTTTTAAGCTCAGTAAAAAAATCTTTAAAGTTCGGACAGCAGGCAAGAGTTGTTAAAAAACTCCCGATCAAAATGCTTGTCTTTGACCAGGAAAAAGTAATGTTTGCTCTTGAACAACCGGTGCCCGTACAAAATGAGCTGACTATGATTTACATCGAACATAAACAACTTGCAGAAGCCTGCAGCATTTTGTTTTATCATCTTTGGAATCAGGGTGTTGATATTCTTGATGTAGAAAAAGATTCAATTAGCAAAATCGAATCATTTGCACTTGTTTCAAATTAAAACTGGTATTAAACTTTTCATTAATGAGAAAGAATTAAATAAAAAAATTTTTGCTGTAAGGATTAATTATTTTATAACTACAAATCATTAAACCAATGGAGCTCATATGAAAAATCTTATAATTTTTATTCTGCTATTACCATCTTTATTGATGGCACAAACCTACTTTAACGTAGATTTTAGCGGGACATTTCCACCAACCGGATGGACAATTGATGCGCATGCATCAAACTGGTCTGCATCTACTACTAATAACTCAGGTGGTGCTGCCCCCGAAGGAAGGTTCAGCTGGACACCTTCATTTGTTGGGGATTCAAGGCTTATTAGTCCAACAATTAATACAACCGGAAACACTACTCTTACAACTGAGTTTAAATACTCTTTAGACCATTATGGTGGTCCATATACAATCGGAGTTGCAACCAGATCTGGTGGTGGAGCCTGGAACATTGTCTGGCAGATAGTCAATCCAACAGGCTCAATTTCTGCTACTACTGAAATTGTTACAATTAATAATGCGAATGTAGGTGCAACAGATTTTCAGATTTGCTGGTTCTTCTCAGGAGATTCGTATAATATTAATTACTGGTATCTGGATGATTTCAAACTCTTTGTTCCTCTCGCACACGATGCGATGGTAAAAGATATTCTTGTAGACGCCAACTATCCTCCAGGAACGAATTTCACTCCGCAAGCGATATTAAAGAACTTTGGTCTGAATCCGGAAACCTTTGATGCGACATGCGTTATTAAGGTTGGAGGGAATACGGTTTATACGCAAAATTGTTCACAGGTTAATCTTCCTGCCGGAGCTGAACAAACAGTTTCATTCCCCGCTTATACACTTAATGCGGCGAATGACATGTATGAAATAACAGTTACTACCAATCTTGCAGGGGACATGGATCCTACAAATGATTCAAGAACTGAGTACTTCAATACATACACAACAGCAAGAGAAATGGTTATTCTTGAAATCGGAACGGGAACCTGGTGTGTTTACTGTCCCGGAGCTCAGATGGGCGGAGAAGATCTTGTAAATAATGGTCACACTGTTGCCGTCATCGAACATCATAATGGAGATCCGTTTACAAATTCTTATTCAAATGCAAGAAATACCTATTACGGAATCACCGGTTTTCCTACTGCTGTTTTTGATGGAGTTGATTATTTTGTTGGCGGCAGCAACACTCAAAGTATGTATCAAAATTATTTACCAATATATCAAAACAGAAAAGCGATAATGTCAGCTTTCTCCGTCGATATTTTCGGTACTAACTCCGGATTAACATATAATGTTTTAGTCAGGTTAAACAAAGTTGCTGCAATTCCACCAACCTGGAATAATCTCGTTGTCCATCTTGTTTTAACAGAAACAGATATACCTTTCAGCTGGCAGGGACAAACACAAGTTGATTATTGCCAGAGACTAATGGTTCCTAATGAAAATGGAACACAGGTAGATTTAATTAATAACTCATTTATTGAGGTTCCGTTGACATTTACAAAGGACGCTTCATGGGTTACGGAAAAATGTCAGCTTTCTGCTTTCATTCAAAATCTTGATACCAAAGAGATATTACAGGGAGATAAAGTCTGGATAACTGATTTACAACCCGTTCCTGTTGAATTAACATCATTCACTGCTGAAGAAACTTCTGACGGTGTTCTGCTTAAATGGGCTACTGCAACTGAAACAAATAATTATGGATTTGAAATTGAAAGATCACTTAACGGAACTGAATTTTACACAGTTGCTTTTGTCCAGGGCGCCGGAACAACCACTGAATCAAAAGAATATTCTTATACTGATGATGTTGAATACAAAGGCGGAGAAACTTTCTTCTACAGACTAAAGCAGGTAGATTTTGATGGCAGAGTTCAGTACAGCGATATCATTGAAGTTGAATTTGATATACCGAAGGATTTTGTTCTGCATCAGAACTATCCAAATCCATTTAATCCATCAACCACAATTAAGTATGCTGTGCCGAAAACAAGTCTTGTAAATATAAAAGTCTATGATTTAACCGGTCAGGAAGTTGCTTCGCTTGTTAACGAGGTGAAAGAAGCCGGAACTTATGAAATTAAATTTGAAGCACGAAGTCTCGCATCAGGAGTATATATTTACAGAATGGTAGCTGATAATTATTCATCAGTACGAAAACTTAATGTGCTCAAATAAAAGATTTTAATTAAATGATGAGGTGTGCTGGTTACACACCTCATCTTATTAAATAACCAAATATTAAAGGAAAGCCGGTAATATGAAAAAGTTATTACTAATTCTGATTATAACAGGTTTTACATTTTTAACAAATGCTTATGATAAACTTTCGCTTGTTGAAAGATTTACAAATGTATCTTGTGTACCTTGCGCACAGTTGAATTCAGCCTGGTATACTGCTACCACTCATAATTATGTTAATTCAGGTCTGATATCGCATATAGTTTATAATGTTTGGTGGCCCGGAGCCGGAGACCCGATGTATTTGCTCAACCAGGCTGATAATACAACCCGAACAAATTATTATGGTTGTAATTATGTGCCCTGGATTGATGTTAACGGTACACACATTTCAGAAACTCAGGGCGCTTTTACTTCTGCCGTGGCGAATGGTAATGCTCAGTATGCACCTTTTAATATTGTTATAACTCAGGGAGTAATATCTAACAACATGATAGAAATAGGAGTAAAAATAATCAGGGACCCGTGCGATGTAACTACTTTTGGAAATATTAAATTAAGAGTCGCATTAACAGAAAAAACGGTTGCATTTACATATCCGCCGGGTGGTAATGGTGAAAATGTTTTTTATAGCATTTGTAGAAAAATGTTGCCAAATGCAGGCGGTAGCTCGTTTACTATACCTGCACCCGGAGATTCCACTATGATTAGTTTACAGTATGTTCCTACAACAGCATTTTTACAGGCAGTTAATCTCGACAGTCTGAGAGTAGTTGCTTTTATTCAGGATGATAACAGCAGACAAATTTATCAATCTAAAATGTATGATCTTAATCAAAATTATATGGCAACCATTTACACTCCGAACAACTACTATTTTGGCGCACCGTCCGGAACAGCTGCTTACACTGCTTATATAAAAAATATAGGACTATTTCCTGATACATATAATATCTATCTGAATTTTGATGGTCCTTCTGGTTGGTCACAGACCTTTTCCACGATTAATGGAACATTTAATTTAGGTGAAACTGATACTGTGACACTCAATCCCGGAGATTCTACACAGGTTTTGATAAATGTTAACGCAAACTCAATTGTCGGATACGGAAAAACAACCGCCCAATTTATTTCTTATCAGGGCTCTGCCGGTAATGTTGAATTCAGATTCACTACATTTGGACTGGATGTGCTTTTGGTTGATGATGATGGCGGACAAAATTATGAATCATATTTTGAAAATGAATTATTGACATTAAATGAAAATTATGGATTGATTCCGGTTCAATATTTATTAGACAATCCGACTAGCGCAACCACATTTAAAATATTAATCTGGAATACAGCAGCAACTGAACCTGGCTTGAATAGTAGTGAAATAAATTTAATAAAAACTTATCTGGACTATGGAGGGAGCCTTTATCTGAATGGTGTTGACCTTGCGTACCAGCTTGCTGATCCTTCAAGCCCATATTATACTTCAGAAACACATGATTTTTTTTCTAACTATTTACACAGCAATTATATTCTAAGGCAGCATCCATCTGTAATAACCCTGGGTATTTCCGGAGATCCGATTACTGATGGATTAGCAATGATGAATCTTACAGGTGGTACCGGCGCTAATACAATAAATCACTCTCAGGGACGTTATGTAAATCAAATAAGTGCAGAAGGAATGTATAATGCAAATATACTTTCTTTCTGGCAGAAACCGGATGAACATCCTGCCATCAGAGCTTTTCACGGAATATCTGGTAAAGTTGTTTTCACAGCTTTCGGTTTTGAATCCATTGCACTTGCCGAGAGAAGAGAATTATTTGCACAGCGTATTATTGACTGGCTTAGTATTCCTGTTGGTGTTGAGGAAGATTTCTCAAGCTTATTACCTGCCTCATTTGAGTTGCAGCAAAATTATCCGAATCCGTTTAATCCGGTAACAATTATAGAATTCAACGTTTCAAACACAGCACCTGTTTCTATTAAAGTTTATGATGTAATAGGCAGAGAGGTAGCTGTTCTTTTAGATGAAGTTAAACAGCCGGGATTTTACAGGGTTTCCTTTGATGCTGGAAATCTGGCATCAGGAGTTTATTTTTATGAAATGATTGCAGGAGATTTTTCATCCGTTAAAAAAATGAATTTATTAAAATAAAATCGAACTGCGCTTAAAAGAAAATAATAATTTATCAATCATATAATAATTAAGAGGTAGTTATGAAAAATAAACTACAAACTGTGTTAATAGTCTTGTCAATTGTAATTTCTGTAATTTCATTTTCACAAGAATTATTATCTCAGACACAAAGAAATCCTGTTCTGGAAGAGTGCACAGGAACATGGTGTCAGTGGTGTCCTTGCGGACATACAATTATGGCACAGATTAAAGCTTCTATGCCGAATGCAATTTTAATCGGCTATCATGGTCCGGCAAATGGATCGGATCCTTTTTCTTATTTTTCCGGCAATTCAATTCTTTCAACATTAGGATTTTCATCCTATCCAACAGGAATAGTAGATAGAGTATCCGGTATTCAAAGCAGAAGCGCCTGGCCGGGATTAATGAGCAGCCGGAACTCTGTTCCTGCAACCGTTTCAATAGATGTAACAAGAAGTTTTAATTCTACAACCAGAGCTTTCAGTGCTTCAATTGACTTCACAGCGTTAACAAATTTAAACGGACAGTATAAGTACAATCTTATTTTATTAGAGGACGGAATAGTCTGGAGTCAGACGGGTAATACTTCCTGTCCGGGAGCTTCAAATTATGTTCATAATCATGTCGTTCGCGATATGATGAATGGTGCGCTTGGAGAAGAGATAATAAATGGAGCCTGGAATTCAGGTACTTTAATAAATAAAACATTGAATCGTACAATTCCTCTTCCGGGCGGTTCAGGACCTGATATGGTGTGGGATAATTGTCACATTGTTGTAATGGTTTACAAAGTTGGTACTCCGCTTCCTACAAATGGCGAAATTCAGCAGGCTGTTGAAATGCCTTTAAAGTCACCTGATTATGTTGCTGCTATGTCTTCCAGCAGTCCTGACGTAATTATTTCCAATAGTTCAACAGCTGATTTTACTGCTGTTCTCTACAACCAGGGATTAATGAACGATACTTATAATATTACTGCTTCAATTGACGGTCCACAGGGATGGATGGGAGAGTTTACAACTGTTAACGGAACTTTTCAATTTGGCGAATTAGATTCTGTTCAGGTAGCTTCCGGTGATTCTACTCAAATTTCTGTTTCTGTTAACCCGAATTATTTTAATGGTTCAGGAGTTATTACAATCGAGTGTGAATCTAAAAACTCACCGGGAATGACAGTTAGTACAACTTTTAATGTTGTTACTAACACAGGAGTTCATCTTCTTGTTGTTGATGCTTCTGGAGGTGGTTTTGCCTTTAAAATTTCCGATGCGCTTGATGGTTTTTACGAAGGAAGATATGGAGTTGTATCAAGAGAAGCTCTTCAGGCTGTTGGTCTTGATCTTTCTTATTTTACAATGATTGCCTGGGCTGGTGGAAATTCAAGTCCTGCATTTTATCAGAACGAAGTTGATAATCTTCAGGATTATCTTGATCAGGGAGGAAATCTTCTTCTTGCTGCACACAATCTTGGTTCGGATATATTTGAGAGCGGCGGTCAGAGTCAATTTGCTCAAAGCTTTTTTAACAACTATTTACATGCAAATTATATTGCCGACTTTGGTGGAAGTTATATTATGAGCGGAGTTACCGGTGACCCAATAGCGAATGGTATAACAGTTGTAATAAATTCTGTATATACAAGATCTCCTGATGAAATATCAGCTTTCGATGCATCTGCAAATCCGATTATGATTTACGGAACCGGTCCGAAAATTAATTCTTTAAAGGCAGATAATGGAAATCATAAAGTAGTTTATTTTGGTTTTGCCTTTGAGCAGATTAATGATGTTACAATTGTTGATACTTTAGTAAAGAGATCAGTTCAGTGGCTTACGGAAGGTATTGTACTTGAAAATCCGGTTGATGGTTTTGCTCCATCATCATATTCGCTTGAGCAAAACTATCCGAATCCGTTTAACCCGTCAACAACAATTACTTATGCGATTCCAAAGGAATCACAGGTCAGCTTAAAAATTTATGATGTGATGGGAAAAGAAGTTGTTGAACTTGTTAATGGAAAAGTTTCAACAGGCACACATAGCGTTGAGTTCGATGCATCTTCATTAGCTTCGGGAACTTATTTCTATAAATTGACTGCCAATGAATTTGTTTCAGTTAAAAAGATGATTCTTCTCAAGTAAACTAAAAACTTTTGTAAAAAAGGTACATACGGTAGATGTACCTTTTTAATTTAATATCCTTAAACAAGAATATTTGACGTTAAAAAATTTTAGGTACAAATATGAAATTATCAGTAAAAAAAATTTTATTTGCGATTTTATTTTTATTAACACCTTTTTTGTCTGCACAGGAAATTCAGATAATAACTCACGGAACGACAAAATATGAACCCGTTGGAACAGTTGAAATTGTTATTGATTTTGAGGTGATAAATATTTCTCCATTTGTGCAAACAATTTTTGAGGTAAGAACAATTAATAATATGCCAGCTAATTGGTCTTCTTCATTATGTTTTGGCGAACTGTGTTTTGCTCCATTTATTGATAGTGTTGCAACAACCCCGGATTTTCAAACTCCACCTGTAAACCCGGGTGATACGCTTAAAACCTCAGTTCATGTATTTACAGACCAGGTAAGTAAAGCTACTGCTTACGTTCAGATTGAAGTTGGCACTTTTAGAAATCCGGGAGATAGATTTATCCTTGATTTTACTGCAACCACTGATCCTTCTGTAAATGTTAATGAAGAGAATATCTCCAATACTTATACTTATTTTCTTTATCAGAATTATCCGAATCCCTTTAATCCATCAACAAAAATAAGTTATGCTGTCGGAGAACCCGGATTTGTTCAGTTAAAAGTTTATAACGTATTGGGAGTTGAAGTGGCTACACTTGTTAATGAACAGAGAAATTCGGGTAATTATACAGTAGACTTTAATGCAGCAAGACTTTCCAGCGGTGTGTATTTTTATTCTTTATCAGTAAATAATTTCACACAAACAAGAAAAATGATCCTGGAGAAATAAATGAGAACATTATTAATTCTTCTTTTACTCGTTGTTGTTTCTTTACCTGTTTTCTCACAGGGAGAATCGGAGGGCATACGCAAAGGACCGAACTTTAAAGTTGAAAATCTTGATGGCGAAATAGTTGAATTAAATAATGAGGTTGGTGAAGGTCCCATATTACTTAGTTTTTGGGCAACCTGGTGTAAACCTTGCATTGAAGAGCTTGTCGAGTATAAAAAGATTTATGCAGAGTACAAGGATAAAGGATTTAAAATGTTTGCCATCTCAACTGATGATGAACGAACAGTTGCAAAAGTTAAACCTTTCGTTAAATCCAAGGGCTTTGAATTTCCGGTACTGCTTGATACTAACTCGGATATCTCAAGATTATACTATGCACAATCTGTTCCCTATTCGGTCATTCTTGATAAAAAGGGTATGATAATTTATTCTCATCTTGGTTATATGAAAGGTGATGAAGCAAAAGTAAAGGAAATTATTTCATCCGAATTAAATAAATAATTATAGCCCCCGGATGTTTGCCGGGGGTTTTTTACTATAACTGCTTTCTACAATGATGAATTTCGGCAAACAATATTCGAATCGTTCTTCAATTATTATTCAAAAATTTCCTTCAGTTTAAATCAAATGAAAAAAAACTTTTACTCAATCTCTATCGTAATATTTTTTATAATATCATCACCATTATTTGCACAAACCGAATCAAGCGGACTTAACTGGCCGCAAGGATTGGGATTCGCAAATCGTCTTGAGTATTCTTACAACGTTGAAGATGAAAAAGAAATATTAGAAAACTGGCTTAACCTTGATTACACTCTTGGTATGTTTTCTACCGGATTAAGGTTTGAAGTTTTTCAACCAAATGATCCTGATCCATCAATCAGTCGTGGAAAGGAAAAATATGCTGGAGTGGATTTTCTATACTTTAAAGCTGATATTGGAGAACGGAACGAAGGTTTAGAAATTGTCGGTGGAAATTATTATACGCTGTTCGGCAGAGGAATGGTTCTAAAAAGTTATGAAGACCGTGCAATAAGAATTGACAATAATTTATTGGGATTGAAAGTAGCGGGCAAGTATTCTGGTTTTGTTTTAACCGGACTTACAGGTACAGCTGCTAATGCAAGTAATGAAAGAATTGATATACTTCATGCTGCAGATCTTGAATACCGCGGATGGAAACCGCTTAAAGCCGGCTTGTCAGTTGCATCAAACCTCCCGCCTTCCGATGATGCTGCAAGAACAACAATGGCTTCTCTAAGATTACTACCAAGTTTCTGGGATATTGATGTTTATGGGGAGTACACTGCTAAGTTTAACGAAGACATCAAACAAAATATTTTTAATGGATCTGAATCAATTGTGGGTCAGGGCTTTTATGGAAACCTGAACTTTTATCTCGGTTCACTTTCTTTGCTTGGTGAATATAAATATTATGATAACATTGCGTTCACATCACAGGACGGAACAATTTATTATAACACACCACCATCAGTAAGACTTGAGTATACTTACGTTTTGCCAAACAGACATCCTTCTCCGTTGAACCAGGCTAACGAACAAGGTTTTCAGATTGCTGCGGGTTATGATTTGAGTGATGAAACTTATTTAACAGGTGCTTATACGCGAACCAAAACTTTACCATCAAGTTCCTACTATCAAAGAGTTAATCAAATAAATATTCCGGTAAGCACGCAGTTAGAAGAAGTTTATGTAACCGGTCAGCAGGATTGGAGCGAAAGTTTAACAACAATATTAGCATTTGCTTATAATGAAGAACTTGCTACTAATACAAAAAACATAACACCAATTCTTGAAAATAGATTTTATTTTGGTGATGTGAACACAATAAAAGTAGTTCTCGAGCATCAGCACGTAACAGATAGAACAACTGCAGAAGAATACTATTCGGATGTTCTTAATATAGAATATTTAAGATCTCCAAGTTTCAGCATTGCAGTAGTTGCTGAAGTGCAAACCAAAGAACCGGAAACAGATAGAATAGTAAGAAAATTCTGGTCTTTCATTCAGGCAGGATACAAAATTGGTGGACATACAGATATCAGTTTACTGGTGGGAACACGTCAGGCAGGAAATATTTGCATTGGAGGTGTTTGCAGATACGAACCTGCATTCCAGGGTATTGAGTTAAAATTATTGACAAGGTTGTAACAAAATTTTGGAAAAATCAACTTAAAATAATTGACCAGGCAAAATTATTGTAATGGTAGATAGTTTAAAAAAAAGTTGATTTTATTAATAATTTTTGTAAGGTTACGGTTGCAAAATAAAATTCTTATAAATTATGGAGGATTATGACAGTTTTTTACACTTTCCTTAACACAAATGTGTCACTCTCTTTGACAGTTCATTTTTTGCAATGATTTTCTACCGGATTTGTCCGTCGGTGGAAATTATCAAAGCAGTGCTTGCTGTTCTTTGTATGATGAACTCGCAAGCATTAAGAAAAATTATCTAATGAATTATATCAGGACATAATAAATGAAATCATTAATTCAATCACCATTATCCACTAATTTAGGAGAGAGATATGAATAGACTAATGACTATTCTCTTTTTACTCCTGCTCTTGCCAGCAATGGCTCTGGCTCAATCAGGAAAACTGAGAGGCCAGATCACAGATCAGGAAACGGGTGAGGCTCTTGTTGGAGCTAACGTAATAGTAGTAGGGACCTCATATGGTGCCGCAACCGATGTAAACGGTGAATACATCATCCTTAACCTTGTAGCTGGTACTTACGAAGTTAAGGCATCGTACATTGGTTATCAAGCAAAAACAATTTCAAATGTTCGTATCAATGCTGACCTTACTACAGGACTGGATTTCCAGTTAGCTGCAGAAGGTATTCAGGTCGGAACAGTTGAAGTTACTGCCGAAAAACCGTTGGTGAATAAATACAACACCAACGCAAACAGAATCACAACATCGGAAGATATTGAGGCTCTTCCAATTCGCGGTGTTGACAATATTCTTGCAACTACTCCTGGTGTTGTACTTCAGGATAATCAAATATTTATCCGTGGTGGAAGACAGGATGAGGTTGGATTCTATCTGGAAGGTTCTAATATCACCGATCCTATGGTTGGTGGTCGCCAGGTTACTCTGGTTCAGGATGCTCTTGAAGAAATCAACGTTCAATCCGGCGGTTATAATGCCGAATACGGAAATGCTAACTCTGGTATTATCCGTCAGCAGATTAAATCCGGTACTCCAGACTGGAAATTTTCATTGCAATATATGACAGATAATATTGGAATTAACGGTTCAGAAGATCGTTATTCTGGTCAAAAATCATTGGGAACTTATTGGTTTGGTTATAATGAATCCGTAGTTACTTTAAGCGGTCCTCTTTTTACACCGGATGTTAAATTTTTCGGTTTGTTCAATTACAACTTTATTAATGACCAGAATCCGCAGCCATTACCGGGAATTAATCTTGGTTTAATTGGTGATCCGATATCCGGTGATACTCTTGATATAATCTACCCTGCAGGAGCAAGACCAAACAGCTGGTTAGAAAATTATACCGGAACAGGTTCATTCACTTTTGATTTTAATCCTGCAATTATAAGATTAATAGGAACGTATACCTCAACAAACGCTCCAAATCCCTGGTCGAGTGCGAGGGATTTAACACAGATTGGTAACTTCCTTAACACAGGCAGAACTGAAATGACCGAAGCAGAAGATGGCGCAGCTAACCTTAAATTGACTTATCTGTTTTCGGGAAGTTCATTCCTGGAATTTAACGGTGGTTATTCATTCAGCAATTTTAGCAGGTTCGATCCATATCTGGAAGACAGATTTTTAGAATATGGCGACGGCAAAGCCAACGAAGAAGTAGGATTTGATTGGCCATACGATCCGGAAACCGGAGCTAACAGGTACACTCTTCCTACTGACCTCACATTGTTTAATTTCAAGTTTAAACCTTATGGGGCAACTGTTGCGGGATATCAGAAGTTTAATAGGGAAAACTTCAATTTTAATTTAGCTTATACCTCACAGATAAATAAAGAGCACAATCTAAAAATTGGTGCAGAATATCAATATTATGATATAGCAAACTACTCTTTCGGAAATGAGAGACTCCTAACACTTCCGAGTAAAATAAACGACGATGCAAACTCAAGTGATCCTCTCGGAGCTGCAACAATAATAAGAAGAGAGGGTGTCAATATGTTCGGTTACAATGAATTTGGTGAAAAAACCAATGATGGCTTGGAAGAATGGGATCAATCCCGAAATCCAAACTTCCTAGGTGTCTATATTCAGGATAGAATAGAGTATAAAGATCTAATTATCAATGCTGGTGTTAGATATGACAGGATTGATATTGATAACTGGATACCAATTGATCTGACGAGACCAGAACTAACCTGGAACAAACAGACTCAGGACATTATTCCAACTGGTCTGGTTCAAACCGAAGGCAGGGATTATGTTAGTCCTCGTTTAGGATTTTCATTCCCGGTAACCGATCAGACAGTCTTCCATGCTCAATGGGGTAAATTCGTACAGCAGTCACGTTTGAGAGACATTTATCAAGGAATAAATGCTACTGGTTCAAATTTAAGTGGTGGTTTCTTTATTCCAGCACCTGTTGGATTTGATGTTCAGCCAACAAGGACGACTCAGTACGAAGTTGGTTTCACTCAGCAAATCGGAGAATTTGCTTCTGTTGATATAACCGGTTTCTACAAAGACATTAAAGATCAGATCGTGTATAAACAGATTAGTGTTGCAGATGGATCAGAGTACGGTGCTTATTATGCGCTTGTTAACGGTGATGTCGCAACCACCAAAGGAGTAGAAATTTCTTACAACATGCGGAGAGTTGAAAGATTCAAAGTTGATGGTAACATAACTTTCACAGATGCAAAGGGAACAGGTTCTTTTCCTAATTCTAACAGAGGAATTGTTGGAGCTCCTCTCGATGGAGTTACAATATTTGAACCTCAGTATATAAGCCCGCTGGAATTTAATCAGGCGATCAGAGCTGCTCTCAATTTCGACTATCGTTTTGGTTCTGGAGATGGTGGTCCTGTTCTTCAGGATTTAGGTTTGACTTTGCTCGGAAAATTCTCGAGCGGCCATCCATTTACACAGGGTAAAGGTGGTGCTGATCTTGAGGGTGATGCAAGAGACAGACAACCATTAGAACCTTTGAATAACTCTACAACTCCAGCAACATTCCAGGTTGATATGCGAATTGATAAGACATTTGACATTGCAGACATATTCGATCTGAATATTTATTTCTATGTGATCAATTTGTTTGATACAAAGAATGTCGAAAACGTATTCATGAGAACAGGGACTGAAACAGACGATGGTTTCCTTGGCGATCCAAATCTTGGCGGAACTCAGGTTACAACTTACGGACCCGATTTTGCTGCTTTATATACAGCACTTAATCTTGATTATCATCAGCAGTGGTACAGTGCAACGACTGGTGCTGCTTATACGACTCAACCGGTTATATATGGACCACCGAGACAGATCAGATTCGGTATAAAGTTAGAGTATTAAAATTTCAACCTGATGAAATAATAAAAGGAGTTTAGAAATATGAATTCAAAATCAATAAAAATCCTGCTCTCTGTCTTTCTGATTGCTATGCTTTTAATAGGCAGCGCATTTTCTGAAGATGACGGCAACAGGAAAACCAATACTTTAAATAAGCCCACGGGTACCCCCGTCCGTGCTTATATGAATATCAACTCAATCTCAACAGTAATCAAAAATACCGGCATCTCTGATATAGATGTTGCTCAGGCCAATTCGGGACTAGTTTTCCCGAAGGGAAGCGGCAAAACAGCCGTATTCCAATCTGGTTTGGTATGGGGAGCGATTCTAAATGATCCTTTAGAATTTGATCCACACGTGGGTGGTTCTACTTATGAAGAAGGATTACAGGGCGGCTGGATAGATGCAAATGGTAATGTAATACCACCCAGTGATCCAAGAGCAAGAATATTCCGAGTTCGTCCGGATGTATATCCTGGTGGACCAACAATCGACTTATCTTCGGAAGCTACTGATGAAGGCAGACCTGAAGCAGATGTTCGTGCACAGTACGAAACAGATTGGACAGAATGGCCGGCAGATCTTGGAGCGCCTTATTTCGATGGAAATGCAAATGGACAGTATGACAGCGATCCTACTTCAGGAGATATTCCGGGTGTAGTTGGTGCAAACCAGACAATCTGGTATGTAGCAAATGATCAGGAACCCGGCTTAACTCAGAACCTGTATGGAACACAGCCAATGGGTATGGAGATGCAGGCAACTTTCTGGGGCTATGCTCAAACCGGTGCACTGGGCAATATGTTCTTCAGAAGATATGTTCTTATAAATAAAACAGATGTTCTGGGTAATCCAAGAACATTCGATAGTATGTATGTTTCTATGTGGTCAGATGTTGACCTTGGCAATTCAACAGATGACTTTGCTGGAAGTGATACTACTCTTAGTTTAATGTATTGTTACAATGGGCAAGCAAACGATGCCACCTATAATCCTCTTCCTCCTCCTGCCGTTGGATTTGACTTTTTCCAGGGTCCATTAGTTGATGGAGTTGCTGGTGAAGACAAAAATAAGAATGGTATTGATGATGCCGCTGATTTCGGAATTTTTAAAGGCAAGGTAGTTGGACCAGGGAAGTTGAATCTTCCAATGACTGCAGCTTATTACTTTACGCGAGGCGATGCAACGGTAACTGACCCAGTGCTTGGTTCACCGAGCGAAGGTGCAGTTCGATTTTATAGATTCATGCAAGGCAAAGTTGGTTTAACTGGTGATCCTTTTATTAACCCGGTTACAGGCTTACCTACTCCATTTGTTTTATCCGGCGATCCTACAACTGGCGAGGGTTGGGTTGACGGACAGTTGCAGGCACCCGGTGATAGAAGAATTGGTGAAGCATCGGGTCCATTCACAATGGCTCCAGGCGATACTCAGGAAGTTGTAGTTGCGGAAATCTGTGCCGGTGCAATTCCTGGTGTAGATCGTATTTCTGCAGTATCTCTTTTAAAATTTTATGATCAGATAGCTCAGGTTGCATACGACAACTTCTTTGATTTACCAGTGCCACCACCATCACCGGCGGTTAGTGTTGTAGCCTTAGATGAGAAAATTGTTCTTGACTGGGGCGAAAATCCGCAGAGAGTGGAAGCCACCGAATCCTCAAATTCTAAGGGATATTTATTTGAAGGTTATAATGTATACCAATTGCCTAACTCTTCGGCAAGTGTTAGCGAGGGTAAACGAATCGCTACTTATGATGTGGTTAATGGAATAGGGAAAATCAATGATTTAGTGTTCGATCCAACTACAGGTTCGGTTGTTGTTTTTCCTGTTCAGTTTGGAAACGATACCGGAATAAGAAGATATATTGAGATAACTCAAGATGCTTTAAATCAGTTACCCCTAGTAAATGGCAATAGATATTATTTTGCAGTAACAGCCTATAACTATAATCCTGATCCTCAGGCGGTTCCGAATAATCTGGAAAATCCGCTTGCGATTCTTACCATAGTTCCACAATCGAAAAATCCCGGCGAGGTTTTCGGTGGTGAAACCGGGGATACATTAACTATCTCTAAAAATATTGTTAATTCAGCACTGCCTCCAAGCGATGGTTATTTATATCCGATTGTTATTGATCCAAGAAATCCCAACTTTAAAGAAGGCAACCAATATAAAGTTGGCTTTGAAGAAACAGAAGATGGAACTTTTTGGTATGTTGAAAGAAACGGAGAAAAAATTCTTGAAAATCAAACCAACCAGAACGCTGATATTGAATCACCAATTGTTGATGGAATTCAATTCAGAGTTCAGGGTGCACCACAGGATTTTAAGGGGTTTGATATGACTGCAAACGGTCTTACACCTGATATAACCGGCGCAGAATGTACTTATGAAATAACCCAGATTGGCGCTGACCTGAAAGGTGTTTCCGCAGATTGGTATAGAGATGTATTACTTTCTATCCACGGTGGTGCGCTAAGTGGTTGTTATGACCCGATGCAAGCCGGTGGTGGATATTTCTTCTGTGTCGCTGGTGGTCCGACAATCGGCGATCATCAAGCTGCGCTTGGAAGATGGACACGAGATGGCAGTAGATGGGAACAGATTATTCCGAATAACTATGAAATCAGATGGACAGGAGACGCTGGTAATCCTGCTGGTAAAGCCTGGATGGCATATAGTACTGGTTCTTTAGTTGACGTTCCATTCTCACTCTGGTTTTTAGGTCCGAATCTCGATGATCCGTCAGATGATATAAGAATGATGCCTTGGTTATTCGACGATGATGAAGATGATGTATTCAGCTTTAAACTTGATCATACAGCATCCGGTGGAAATAACGATCCTTATTCTGATTGGATCTATTTTATGATGCCAAATGATAATCCCCAACCAGGCGAGCAGGATTATCTTGATCTGGTAGCAGCTATGACTCCGGACCCGACTAATTGGGCTGGAGATGTAGAAGTTGAACATATAGCACGAATCGTAATTATGAATTGGAACCAAAATCAGGGTAGTGGTGGTGAGAACGAATGGCCGGATGTTGGAACTGTTTTCCGGATCAGAGGGACTATACCAAACAGCCCGAATGATTATTATACATTCACTGTTCCGAAGTATGAAATAAATAATGACCTTGCAAGAGATCAGGTAGACCAAATAAATGTTTATCCTAATCCATATTATGGTGTTAATACGGAAGAGTTAAACAAGTACAATCGTTTTGTAACATTTACTCATCTTCCCAAAAATGCTAAAGTCAGAATTTTCAATTTAGCGGGTGTTCTGGTTAAGAACATTGAAAAGACTGATGATGGACAATTCCTGAGATGGGATCTTGCAAACCAGGATGGTTTGCCGGTTGCAAGCGGATTGTACATAGCATACATCGATTTACCTGATCTTGGAACAACTAAGATACTTAAACTGGCGATCGTTCAGGAACAACAGATTCTTGATAGATTCTAATAATAAGTAAATGAAAAGCAAGGAGTAAAAATGAATAAAATAATAAAACTAATTACAGTTTTTGTCCTGACGCTGGCTATTACTAATATCTTTGCAGAAGGAGGAAAACGTACAGGAACAGCCGGTGCATCCGAGCTGCTAATTCCTGTTGGTCCCCGTGGAATAGCCATGGGTGAATCAAATCTTGTAACGACTTCAGGTATTGAAGCATTATTCTGGAATCCTGCAGGTGTATCTCATATGCAAAATAGTGCTGATGTATTGTTTTCACATATGTCATACATCGCGGATATAGGTGTTGAGTATGGTGCGGTAGCTGCTAACTTCGAAGGTTTCGGTGCAATTGCTCTTAGCATCAAATCTCTCTCCATCGGCGATATAAATGTTACAACAACATCTAACCCTGATGGAACCGGTGAAATTTTTTCACCAACAATGGTTACAGCTGGCTTATCCTATTCAAGAATGTTGACCGACGCAATTTCTGTTGGCTTAACAGCAAATCTTGTTAGCGAACGAATGGCAGATGTTAGTGCAACCGGTTTTGCATTCGACTTTGGTGTTATATATCAAAACCTTGGTGACATCAACGGTTTAAGCATTGGAGTTGTTCTGAAGAATCTTGGACCGGAAATGAAATATGATGGATCGGGATTATATCAGGAAGGACAAATTTCAGGTGTTAATCGTCCTCCCACGTTATATAAAATTGATGCTGCACCATTTGAAATGCCTTTCAACTTCCAGCTTGCTGCTGGTTACCAACCGAAAATTGATGATATGAATACACTTCAATTTACCGGCATATATATGAATAATAACTTTTCACCTGACGAATACAAGCTCGGCGGAGAATATGGTTATAACAACACATTCTTTGTAAGAGCCGGGTATCAGTTTGCTGGTAACGCAGCTGATAGCTTTGGTGAAAGCAGTTACATATATGGTTTAACTGCCGGTGCAGGTATAAACTACGAAGTTGAAGGTTTCGGAATAAAAGTCGATTATGCCTTCAGAGATACAAAATATTTTGATGGCAATCACGTATTTGCTCTGACGTTGGGATTCTAACCTCTAAGAGCAAATAGAATTTCTTATGTCCGTGCGGCTTTACATGTCGCACGGATTTTTTATTATTTTAACGATCGAACCGTCGAATGCATCAAATAAATATTAGAAGCAATTCTGCCTGCCACAAAAGCTATTGTTGCTGCAACCGCTCCAATAAAATTCAAATGATTTATTAAAAGAATAAGAGTTATTACTATAGTTAAAAACTCAGTTATCGTACCAACTGTTATCGGTTGAGTGTTTTTAGTAGCCACTAATACTCCCCGCTGAATGCTGATTAATACCGTAAGCGCAGGGAAGAAAAACATTATCATCAATGGAGGTTCTGCAAATTCTGCAAGCGATTGACTTAAGCCTGAAACAGTTATAAACCAAAAATCTGCAATGTGTGTAAATGCGAATAATCCTAAAACGACTACAAGCACTACTGCGAGTACAATAGCAAAATTTAGCAGGGGTTTGAATTTTTCCCTCTTCTCGCCAATTAAAGCTATTATAACCTCCTGATATGATAATCCAAGCGCTCTGAAAATAAACACGAAAGATGTAACAACAGGAAGTACGGCAAGAGATTCAAGCGCCATTCTGCTTTGTCCGACAAAAAAAGTAACCAGCGGTTGTACACCCAATCCTATGAGCGATGTTAATGCGAGTGGAGAATAGAATTTATTTATTTCACTGTATGTTAAAACCTGTTCGGAAGAAGAATCATCAGATTTAATTTTTTTAATAATACTGCTTACCATAAACCTCACTGCAACTGCTTCCATAATAACTGCAAAAGAAAGTGAAGCCGCACCGACAATTACTCCTTCAACAAAATCTGAAATGTATAATGCAGTAGCACAAAGTGACATAGCGAGTAAGCGTATTATTGTTCCATAAGCAACCCGCCTTGTTAAATTATGTTTAATTAATATTCCCTGATAAAAGCGGCGGTAACCAATTGCACCCGGCCAGGGAATTAAAATTATTGTTGCGATATGAGTGAGTTCAGATACTTCTGCTGGTAAACCAATCAGTTCTTCTGTTAGAAAATAAAATATTGGCGGTGTTACAACAATCAGCATTATCACTGTGATCAAAGCGTTAGCTGCATAAGTATAATTTCTTAGTTTATAAAAAGATTGTCTGTTTTTTACTAATGCAATAGAGGCACTCATAATCATTATAATCGGAGCTTCAATTATTAAAGCCAGAGAATAGGCAACACCATAAGCTGCAAGGTTAAATTTTGGCTCTGATGAGCGCGCAATAAGTGCTGCAAGAAAAGGACCTTCAATGGACATCATTATCCATGTTGCAGCAAGCGGCAGCCAGAAGTAAAATATTTTTTTATATGTGAGCTGGGCGGATGAGTCTGTCACTGAAATAGTGATTTTTTTTTCAAATCAAAGTTAATGATATTTTGACAAAGATATTTTTGTATTGAAGGATTGAGTTATACAAAAACACTTTTTATGTTTGCAATAAAAGGAGGGAAGAATTATGAAATATTTTGCAAGCGTGATAGCATTGGTTTTTTCTTTATTTCTTTTCAATTGTTCTGAAAAAAAAGTTGAGGTAAGTGAAGAGCAGTTAATAGGTATGAGAACAACCGCAATGGATTTTATGAAAGATCTCAAAGGTGTTCTTATAAACCAGATCCAGACTAATGGAGTTCTGCAGGCAGTTTCGGTTTGTTCCGATACAGCACAAGTTCTGACGAATAATTTTGGTGTGCAAAAAGGTGTCTTTATCAGACGTGTTTCGTTCAAAAACAGAAATGAAAATAACTTCCCGGATGATTTTGAAAAAAAGGTTCTGAAAAAATTTGAACTCCTGCATCAGAATAAAGAATTAAACAACGAAACCGAGCACGCAGAAATTGTACAGGAAGGTGAGTTCAAATATTTGCGATATATGAAACCTATTTTAGTTCAGGCTGAATGTCTGAATTGCCATGGCAGCGAAGCTGATATTATGCCCGAAGTAAAACAGCTCATTGCACAGGAATATAGCAGTGATAAAGCTGTTGGCTATAAGATTGGTGACCTTCGAGGGGCTGTCTCTGTCAAAAAAGTTATTCAATAAAAAAGGCGACTCTTAAGAATCGCCTGAAATTTTATGTAGCACAGATTAGCAATCTGTGTTACTACGTAAACTTTTTACTTTAAAAGTATTACCTTCTTAGTAGCTGAATAGTTGCCTGCAATCAAAGTATAGAAATATGTTCCGCTGGGAAGTTCACTGGCATCCAATACTATTTCGTAACTACCCACTGATTTTGTTTCGTTAACCAGTGTCTTCACTTCTCTTCCAAGAAA
>JACAFA010000079.1 GCA_013388525.1 Ignavibacteriaceae bacterium
TATAATCATTTAATTTTAATTTCATTATCAATTGCTGAAGCGGAACTCTTCTGCCATCTTTTATCGGATGAACTTTAACCGGTTTCTGCTGTATAAATTTTATTCCAGCTTCACGCATTTCAACCTTCGCTTTGTCACAAGCTTCTTTGGGATAAAGATCTTCCGGACAAGCATAAAGGGTACACAATCCACAGGAACAGCAAAGATCTGCCATTTGATTCCAGACCGCCGATCCTGTTTTTGTAAATCCGAGTGAACGCATAACTTTGTGAGGTTCAACCTGGTAACCGAGTAAATATCGGGGACAGAATTCTGTGCAGTAACTGCATTGGTCACATGCAGATTTGCCAATACGGTGCCAGTTTTCTTCGGGTTGGTTTTTTCTTTTAATTAAATAATGCTCTTTAGGAAGAATAACTAATCCTGCCGTTGTCTTTGTACTAACCTCATTTAAATCGAAGGTAAGATGACCCATCATCACACCACCGACAAAAATTCCGAACTCACTAACTTTGGTCCCGCCTGCAAAATCTATAACATCTTTAAAGCTAGTGCCGACGGGAACAAAAAATGATGATGGTTTTTTAACAGCGCCTGCGACACAGATAAATTTTTTTGTAACGGGAATTCCTTTTTCGGCAAGGGCTATGTTGTAAAGAGTTTCAACATTGTTAACGACACAGCCAATGTCGAGTGGAATTCCAGCGGGCGGAATTAGTCTTCCGGTTGCTGCGTACACCAATTCAAATTCATCTCCGGATGGATAAAAATCACCAAGCTTTGTTAATTCTGTTTTTCCGTTTAAGTGCCTGCTAATTGCTGAAATGGCTTTTTCGTTTTTCTCTTTGATACCAAAGTAACCTTTCTTTGCAGAAGTGCTTTCTATTAGAAGTTCAAGTCCCCGTGAAATTTCTTTTGGGAAATGAAGCATCAGCTCATAGTCTTTATGAATGAGCGGCTCACATTCAGCTCCGTTTGCAAGTACGAATTCTACTTTTGATTTGGCTTTAATGTGTGCGGGAAAGCCTGCACCGCCGGCACCGACTACACCAGCGTTAAATATTTTCTCTTGTAAAGTCATATTAACTAAATCATAGATAAATGAAATAAGTCCTCTTTAATAGCGAAGCACCAATTAACAAAACTCAAGCTCCAAAAAATATCCAAATCCTAAATAGTAAATTCCAAACAAAAACAGTTTGACATTTTAAATTTCGAAATTGTTATTTGGAATTTACCCTCCATCTAACGGGTTTAAAAATTAATTGAAGAATACTCTAACTATTAACCACTATGTTTTTCAATGTTTCAATCCACATCGGATGATCGTTCAAACTTTCTACTAACTGAACTTTCTCTCCGCCGTGTTCTTCAAATAATTTTTGATA
>JACAFA010000096.1 GCA_013388525.1 Ignavibacteriaceae bacterium
AACAACAATTAAATTTGCTCTGCCAGTTGCGAGTAGAGTAAAAATAAATGTTTACAACACAGTCGGGCAATTGGTTGAAACATTGGTAGACAGAGAAATGGAATCCGGTTATCACGAAGTAAACTTTGATGCATCAAGTTTAGCAAGTGGCGTTTATTTATATCAACTGCAGGCACAGGATTATGTTTCGGTAAAGAAGATGCTTCTTATCAAATAAGAAGAAATAACAAAACTTTGTAGGGGCAAGTCGCTGACTTGCCCTTCTTATTTGTGATTGTTGGTCTGTAAAATAAGACTTGACAGATAAAATATTTTTTCTGACGTTTCTTAAAAACAAAAAGAGGAGTTCGTACATCACATAATTTTACCTTTCTTTCAATAACTATTAAAAGAGGTAATAAGATGAAAGGCATAACATTTTTTATTCTGCTCGTTTCTTTTTCTTCTCTTCACTCACAACCGGTTACACTCCGCGATACAACAAACCAGTACGATTACATCATCATAACAGTTCCGGAATTTGTAAATGCCTGCGAACCATTCAGGCAGCACAAAGAAACTGTTAGAGATTTCAGAACTTTAATTGTTGATACAACCCAGATATATGCCGAGTTTGATTCAAGTGCAGCTCCAGAGGATAACATAAGAGATTTTGTCAGTTATGCTGGAACATTCTGGAAAGAACCGAGACCAAAGTTCTTCCTCATTGTTGGAACCGTCTCAGATGTTCCAAATTTTCAAATTCCTTTTCCTTCTCAGCCGACAGTTTATTTTCATTCAGACTATTATTATTGCCAGAATATTTATGAAAATGATACAATTATAACTGATTTTTTACTTGGCAGAATCCCTTGTAAAGATGAAACTGAAATAAATAACTACTTTTTCAAAGTTATGGGCTACGAAACGAATGACACAATCTATTCTTGGATGAATAATGCACTTTTCCTCTGTGCGGGTGAAGATGCAAGTAATTTAAACTATATAAATTATGCTTTGGGAATTGCCACTTCATTACCATCCTACATTAGACCTTTTTATATAGCCGAAAATGACACATCGCAATACTACGGCACTATCGATTCAATTTATAAAGCGATAAATCAGAGAGGAAATGCAGTTGTTTGGTTATTAGGCCTTGGTGACGATCCTTACATTGGTGGTTCAGATTGGATTACAATTGAGGATTTGAATGGATTCACAAATCAGGATAAATATTTTTTCACTTTTTCATCCGGGAGACAGAGTGCAATTCTTGATACAAATACCAACCTTACTAAAGCCATGATGACACTGCCAGACGCAGGCTCGCTGGGTGGGTGCGTTTTTGTTGGTTACACCTATTACACGATCGGCCATCTGTTTGAAAGCAACTGGGCATCAAGAATTTTCGATCCATTAATTAATTCGATAGGAGAGGCCATGATTTCGGACAACTTTCCAATTGGAGGATTGTATGATTATGTTAGAAAAGTTGCCAATCTCTGGGCAGATCCATCTCTAAAGTTAAAATATGATACTACCGTCGGTGTTGAAAAAGTCGCAGATGAAATTCCACAAGGTTTTACGCTTTACCAAAATTATCCGAACCCATTCAACCCAATAACAACAATTAAATTTGCATTGCCAGTTGACAGCAGAGTGAAGATTAACGTTTACAACTCTCTTGGACAATTAGTTGAAACATTGGCAGATAAAGAACTGGAGTCAGGATATCACGAAATAAACTTTGAAGCATCGGGATTGGCAAGCGGTGTTTATTTGTATCAAGTACAAGCCGGAGAATACGCTTCAGTAAAGAAGATGATTTTAATTAAGTAGGTTTTCCCGTAGCACAGATTATTAATCTGTGCTACAATTTTAGCTCAATAAAAAAATTACAAACAAAACTCCAACAACTACCCAGGCAACTTTGGTAGCATAATTCGGGAATTTAATTTTCGTCCAGCTCCAGAGTTTTGCAGCCAATACCATTAGCACCATCAACACTAAAGTTACAACAATACTTTCTGTTACATTCAGACGCGAACCAAAAGAATTTGCTAGACTTTTTCCGAACGTAGAACTGTAAATAACCAGTAGATGCAACCAATAAATTAAAAGCGATTCACGGCTTGCATCGAGCACAAATGATTGTATTGTATTCCTCCATTTGGCATAATACCAGCAAAGAGCAGTAAAAAATAAAACGTAGC
>JACAFA010000229.1 GCA_013388525.1 Ignavibacteriaceae bacterium
CGCGGCGTTGCTGGGTCACCCTTTCGGGCATTGCCCAATATTCCTCACTGCTGCCTCCCGTAGGAGTCTGGACCGTGTCTCAGTTCCAGTGTGGCTGATCATCCTCTCAGACCAGCTACTGATCGTAGCCTTGGTGGGCCGTTACCTCACCAACTAGCTAATCAGACGCAAGCCCATCTTTAGACGTCATATAGACTTTAACAACATCACCATGTGGTGCCGCTGCATCATTCGGTATTAGCCCCGATTTCTCTGGGTTATTCCAAATCTAAAGGTAGGTTACTTACGTGTTACTCACCCGTGCGCCACTTTACTAAAGATATTGCTACCTTATTCTCGTAGACTTGCATGTGTTAAGCACGCCGCCAGCGTTCGTCCTGAGCCAGGATCAAACTCTCCGTAGTAGAGTTTAATACTTGTGTAATCTGGCGTGTATTTTACGCTTTGTTGAAACCGTTTAATTAACAGATTAAACGCACTCACTCTTTCAAAGAACAAAATAAAACCCTTTAAAATGAAGGGCTGTAAATTTAATCTCTTTATTTAATAAAGTCAAATTGGGAATGAAAAAATTTATAATAATATCAAACCGTAATCATTTGTATAGCTACTAAAAGAACATCAAAACGATTGTTCCAAATATATCTTTTATATATTCAAAGTCAAGTCAGTTTAGTTATTGGCTATAGTAACTATGGACAACAAAATAGCTGCAATGCTAGCCAGTATACTCAGGTATATAGAATATTCCATAATATAAGATCGAACCGTTCTCAGGCTTTGCTTTGGAACGTAAATGTAATCTCCTTCTTCAATTGTAACTGTTTCGCGTTGTGGAGAAAGCCAAGCTCTTGAGCCACCTTTAATGACCATAATTTCATCATCTTCAGCAAGTTCACCCAAACCACTTGCCTCGTTGACATAGTATGTATAATCTTTACCTTCAATAAAAGTAACATGCCCCGGTCTTAATACTTGCCCAAAAACGTAAACCGAATTCTGCTTTTGTGGAATAATTATTATGTCGCCATTTTGCACAATATATTTTGCAATATCCGAGTTCGGGTCATCAATTTTACGAAAATCGAGAGAACTACCTTCAATTAAAATTCTCAACTGGTTTTCAAGGTTGAAATAGTTCGTATCATCGATAACAACATTAGACATTCGGTACATTAATGCAAGTTCAAGATTAAGAATTACATTTCTGAACTTGGGATCGTCAAGATCAGTTTGTTCGCTAAGTTTAATTCCATACTGCCTTTCAAGAAGTATAGCCAGGCTATTCTGAGAAAATACTCTTGCTCTATTAAGCGAAGCGAGAGGTGTAAAACCTCCACAAGCCTTAATTACTTCATATAAAGTAGTACTACTCTTTGTAATTGGTACTATTCCCGGCACATTTACTTCACCTATAACTGAAACTGAAAAGTTTCTTTTCTGTGACTCCAGAGCTAAAAACCTAAACCGGTCTCCTCTTTGAATTGGATATTCACGATCAATTCCAATCTTAATTTTAATTTCAGTTTGACCGTCGAATGAAAGTCTCGAAACCTCAACACTATCAACCTGATCGTAGGCTGCATTAACTCCTCCGGCTAATTCAAGAGCATCACCAAGTTTATCCCCTTCAACGAAATAAAATGTTCCAGGAAGATTTACAGCACCTGAGACTGCAAAAAAATTGCGACTTATATCATTAGCCGGAAATATAATGACATCATCATTTTTTAAATACGGATTAAAAGTAAAATCACCTGTTAGTCTAAACCTTTGTAAATCAACTTTAAGCTCTTCACCTGTTGATCGTTTTAATTTAATCCCTCTTAACGCAAAGTTATCGAGTTCCTCTTTTAATCTTTTATAAACAGTCGGATCATTTGTTACTCTCATTGATAAATCTACTGCCTGTGCATACATTCTCGAAATAAACTCATCAACTCTCTCTGTAATAAAAGATGTATAAGTGCCTGTAATTGGGAAGGAACCGCCGATTGTTACGCTGATTACACCAGCACTCATAATATCAGTTTTAACATTTTTCTCTTGTGAAATTTGCGGGTAAGCAATGGAATAAAATAAAAGAGAAAAACAAACTAAACTTTTAATGTTCATATTCTTGAACCTCACTGAACTTTATTATGATCTTGAAGAATACTGTAAATTATAATAATTCTGATAATCACCGGATATGATTTCTTTCCACCATTTCTCGTTATTCAGATACCAGTTGATTGTGTCTTTAATTGCATTTTCAAACGAATAGGTTGGAGTCCAACCAAGTTCTTTTTTTATTTTAAACGAGTTGATTGCGTATCTTCTATCATGACCGGGTCTGTCTTTAACATACTCAATCATTGATTCTGGTTTGCCAAGTGTTTTCAGAATGAGCTTAACTATTTCAATATTCGGTTTTTCTGTATTCGCACCGATGTTATACACTTCACCTATTTCCCCTTTTTCCAGAACAAGTTCAACTGCTTTGTTATGATCAATTACGTAAATCCAATCACGAACATTCATACCGTCGCCATAAACCGGAAGCTTTTTATTGTTTAAAGAATTGATGATCATCAATGGAATCAATTTTTCAGGAAATTGATATGGACCATAATTATTTGAACACCTTGTTATTACAACTGGAACATGATAGGTATGATGAAAAGCAAGAGCCATCATATCAGCTGCGGCTTTACTTGCGGCATAAGGACTATTTGGCTGCAAAGGTGTTGTTTCCTCGAACAGTCCTTCCGAACCAAGACTACCATAAACTTCATCAGTGGATATCTGAATAAATTTCTCAACGCCGAACCGCTTGGCGTTTTCAAGTAAAACATTTGTCCCCAGAACATTTGTTCTGAAAAAAATTTCAGAGCCAAGAATACTTCTATCAACGTGTGATTCAGCTGCAAAATTTATTACGTGTGTGATTTCATACTTCTGAAACAGATAGCTGACCAATTCATCATTTACTATATCACCTTTTACAAAAACATAATTGGGATTTTTTTCTACACCTGTTAAGTTTTGAAGATTCCCGGCATATGTTAGTTTATCAAGATTAACTATGAAGATATCTTTTCGGCTGTTTAGTATATAGTTTATAAAATTACTGCCAATAAAGCCCGCACCACCGGTAACCAAAATGCTTTTCATATTCAGAAAGAGAAAAATCCTATAAATATTCCCGATTGAATAAAAAACGAATTGCTGTTTAAATCTGACGGAATACCTGAAACAGGTTTATCGTTATCAGCAGTCCATTCATCTGCAAATGATATCTGATATCCCACACCCAGTCTCAGTGAAACAAATCTGTATATAGGATAGTCAATATTTAAAGTTGGCGTAACCATCCAATAACTATTTTTTAATTTACGGTTGAAATTTCCGGAGGTACTGTCAGTATTAGAAAATTCTTCCCAGGTTCCTTCCCAATTAAAGTCTTCCGAGTTTCGAAATAAATCAAGTTCCAAATTTCCCGCACCTATTCCTGCACCAACGGAAACACCAACATCTTTTATAAAAGGTAAAGTATATTCTATTGTAACACCGCCGCCGCTCAAACTATAAATCACTTCGTGATTTTCGTTTCCAATATTTTGTGAAGTTGACAAGGACCCTCCATAACCCATTCCTCCAATTCTTAGATTCTTAACAAAACCAACATAAAGATAACCTGCAATTCCCGAAGAGTAAAAACCGCTATTGGATAACTCAGACATTCCGATATCGTTAAGTTGCGAGTTAATTGGATCTATGTTTGGAATATACCATGCAGGCACATAACCGATTCCACCTCCAAATGGTGCATCAAAGAACTGACCAGATTGACTGTAAAGAGATATATTTGTTAATAAAAAAACGCTGAATAATAATTTTTTATACATATAATTCTGTTTAATAATTTATAAATTTACCAAAGGCATGAAGTAATTCCAAAGAATGGATGTGTTATAAAATATAAAGTAAATCTATTATTAAATTGGTAATGTAATAAGTCACTAATTCGGTATAATCAATGAAGAAAGTTTTAATAACAGGAGGCAGCGGACTACTTGGACAATATCTGAATATCTCAGCTTCACAGAAGTTTAATATCTTTACTACATACAAAAATAATCCGGGTAATTGCAAAGAGTTTCCAAATTCGAAAGTTGATATATTAAATGAATATGAACTCAGCGAACTTTTTCAAAAGGTAAGACCTCAGGTGGTTATTCACTCTGCTGCGATTACTAATCCTTTGCCAAAAGAAAATCAATCGTCTAAAGAATATTTTGACACTAATGTTACAGCTACAAAATCTATTGCTCAACTTTGTGAAAATTATCGTTCGAAACTAATTTACATTTCAACAGATCTGGTTTATGCGGGATACAGAGGATCATTTTTGAAAGAAGATGCCAAACTAATTCCTGCAACTTTATACGCCGAGACAAAACTTGTCGGAGAGATGAAGGTTAAAGAATCAACCGAAAATTATTTGATATTAAGAACTGCTTTACTCTATGGTTTTGGTTTGAATCATTCACGAAGCCATTTTCAGTTTATTTATGATGAGTTGAAAAATAACAGACCAGTAAAACTTTTTATCGACCAATTCAGAACACCAATTTCATTAAAAGATTCAGCAAACATAATAGCAGATTTAGTTGAACTAGATATTAATGAAGAAACAATAAATCTCGGAGGAATAGAAAGAGTCTCCCGATATGAACTTGGAGAAATTCTTTGCTCTATTGCTGGCTTTGATAAAAGTCTTCTTCAAAAAATTACTATGGACGAAATACCAAACTTTCCAAAGGTTGCGGATGTTTCCTTAAACACCGAAAAACTTCAGGCACTTGGTTTAAGACCTGCAACTATCGAAGAGAATATTCGGGAAATTATTCGGAATAATTAGTTCACAAATATCTAATTTTCAATAGCCCTTAACACAATTACACCTGAATGTCTTTTGTATTTCATAAGATAATCGGAGAGAGGGATTTCGGTGATTTGAACTTTGGTATTCTCGGTTGGTGCATGAAGCAGATGAATTCTTCCGTCATCCATTTTTACTGCAATTCCTGTATGCCCAATATCTAATCCTTCAACAGTTGTAGTAATTGCAATAAGATCACCATTATGAATTTGATACTCCTTGGATTTCAACTCTGATTTCGGAATAAAATAATATTCTCTGCAGCTAATTTCTTTTTCCTGTTTTTTAATAACAGGAATAAAATCCGGATTTTCTTGTAAGTGTTTATAGCTTTCAGGATGAGTTGACATAAAATTTATTTCAAATTTTATTTTCTCTCCACCGATTTCTTTTGTAACATCTTTAACAATCCCCTTTTTGACATTGTCATAAATCCAATCTGAGAAATAATGGAGGCGTGATGGATATTTATCAATTACACCATCCCTGTAACGGATCAACTGAAGCTCATTCATATAATCTTCAAAAGTAGTTTTTTGCTTTTTGATGCATCGTGCAAGAACGAGTGAATTTTCGAGGAAGGTAGTACAATCAAGTCCGGTCAGATTTATTACAAGCTGTTCATCCCCATCTTTTTCCAGCCCATGCGAAAGATAATTTGTTCCGATGAAACTCTTTCCTACTTCAACGATAATATCGCTAATTGGTTTCTCTGCAAGATTTTTTTCAACAGCTAATTGAAACTTCGCATTGCAAATTTCAACATCAACTTCATAAAAAACCTGAGCTGGTAATATTGAACTGAATAAAAAGACTAGAAATAAAGAGAGTTTTTTAAATGGAACATGAGAGACTCCATTACAAAAATCCGAAATCCGAAATCCGAAATCCGAAATTCTAAATAATGTCTTCATCAGCAGGAAGTGAAGCAAACTCCTCAATCTGCCGTGCGTGAGCCAGATTCTCGAAGCGAGCATATTCTTTAACAAACGCAAGTTTAACCATACCGGTTGGACCATTTCTTTGTTTTCCAACTATCACTTCCGCAACTCCTTCAA
Source organism: Ignavibacteriaceae bacterium (assembly GCA_013388525.1). The sequence continues at coordinate 5,986 of JACAFA010000229.1, forward strand.
GAGATTCACCATTTTCATCTTTTTCAATTCCATAATATTCAGGTCTGTTGAGGAACATAACAACATCAGCATCCTGTTCAATTGAACCGGATTCTCTAAGGTCAGAAAGCTGCGGACGTTTATCTGCTCTCGACTCAACAGCACGGTTTAGCTGTGCAAGAGCCATAACCGGAATGTTTAATTCTTTTGCTAATGATTTGAGTGAACGGGATATGTGTGAAATTTCTCTTTCGCGTGTTTCAGCTTTTGCAGGACCAGTCATAAGCTGAAGGTAATCAATTATGATAAGCCCAATTCCTTTCTCAGCTTTTAATCTTCTTGCTTTTGCTCTGATTTCAAGAACAGTTGAAGCAGGAGTATCGTCAACATAAATTGGTGCGTCGGTAAGTTTGTGAACTGTCTTGCTAAGCTTCGGACCTTCTGAATGTGGAAGCTTTCCTGTTCGAACAAGATGAGCATTAATTCTTGCCTCAGCACAAATCATTCTGATAATTAACTGCATTGTTGCCATTTCAAGACTAAATATTCCAACAGGAACTTTGTGATCAATTGCAGCATTGCGAGCAATTGACAATGCCAAAGCAGTTTTACCAATTGAAGGACGTGCAGCAAGAATTATTAAATCTGATTTCTGCAAACCTCCTAAAATTTCATCAAGCTCGAAGAAACCAGTTGGAACGGAAAACCTTTGTTGAGTTGATGAATGAATTGTTTCAATATACTCCATTGCTTCTCTAACTGCTCTATCCATTCCCTGGTAAGATTTTGAAAGATGGCTTTCCGTGATATCAAATATTCTTCTTTCTGCATCATCGAGAATATCAAAAGCATCCGCTGAACCTTCATAAGCATTCTTTGCAATTTCGTGTGCACTTGTAATTAAGCCGCGAAGAATCTGCTTCTCTAAAATTATCTTGGCGTGATATTCAATATTAGCGGCTGAAGGTATATTCTGCGAAAGTTTGCTAAGGTAAACTGCGCCACCTGCTTCTTCAAGGTTGCCGCGCTTTTTTAATTCTTCATAAAGAGTAACAGTATCAATCGGCTCATCGGAATCGAATAAGGAAATCATTGCTTCAAAAATCAATCTGTGAGCCTTCGCATAGAAGCTATCAGGGCTTAACATTTCCATTGCTTTCGCAACAGCTTCCTTCTCAATCATCATTGCACCGAGAACGGATGCTTCTATCTCCGGTGCTGATGGGGGCTTCACATCGGCGGAGTTTGAATTATCAAACCCGTTTCCGTTGTTATTTGATTTTCTTGTCTTTGCCATTGGTAAGATGAAATACCCCGAACAAGTCGGGGCTAATTTTAAGTAGTTTTTATTTACACTCGGAAATTAAAAAGTTTTGCTAAAGAATCAAATCGATTAAAATCAGTTAGTTAAAAATAAGCCCTTTTTTAATTTGTATTCTTGTATTAAATGATAAAAACTTGATAAATTATTTTTCATAGAACATAAACTGAATCAAGAAGAATGATGTTATCTGGTTGATTTATTTTTATATGGTAAATTCCCACCTGATTAATCACTGTATTATATTCTTTACCATCCAAATAAACCAAAACTTCCGGACATGCTGTTTGAACATTAGGTTTGTATCCCCAAACTGTTAACTCCAACACATTATTATTTTTATGTTCTTCAAAGCGTGAGAATTTATGACATCCATCGGGGCCGACAAAACCGTAAAATTTGATTTTCAGTGTATCATCAACGGAAATGATACTCAAATGGGAAATGCTATCAACCATTATTTTAAAGTAGGTATAGTCGTTTTCTGGTTCAGTTGAGCAAGAGTATTGAAGCAGTATAACAGAACCAAATATAAATAACAATAAAGTTTTCATAATTCAACTTCAGTAACTAATAAATTACATCATCAATATCTAAAACAACTATACTCAATTCAATGGAAAAATTTAACAGTCAGTTGCTGTTTGGTAGATTGCATTTCAGAGTCTTGACTGCAATCCCTGTTTGATTCTCACAACAACCATTCCTTTTTCTTCTCTTCCGATTCTTTTCTCTGTTCGGCAAGCTGCTGTTCCCAATTATACTCGCTTAACCAATCATCCACAGAAAATTATATCAAAAAACAGTATAAATAAAATGGAACTACGGGAAGAAGCAGCCACGCAGTCAGTAAAATATATTCACCAACTATTAAATATATTATAGGATATGGTAATACAACCAGTAAGAAGAAAATTACTATCCATCCATATTTTCTTTCTTTATACAATACATAGAGTATGTATGGGGTGAACAGGATTGCTGCACCAATTATTGCATACAAGTTAACAGGCCAGAAATTTAAAATAAATGCTACTGCTGTGGATAGTTCAAAATATAAAATTGCTCTGAATCGTCTTAGTTCAATAATGTCATTAACAAATTTAGATTTCGTCTCATATTCCTTGATATCAAGTTTCATTAATTAATCACGCAGAATAGATTTACATTATTAAAAATATCTAAGCTTCATTTTTCTTTGCAACTGTGTACCTGATAATACTCACCTTCTCCATCGTTATCATCCCTCCTGAATTAGCTTGTTCAAATATTTCATTCAATATCGGGATAAATTCTTCAATCTTTTTTTCTGTATCAACTATTTCAATTACAAGAGGTAAATCTTCAGAAAGTCTTAATAGCTTTGTTGTATGAATTCTGCTCGAAGCACCGAAACCCATAATACCTTTCATCACTGTTGCACCGGCTAAACCGGCTTTGCGTGCTTCGAGAACTATCTTTTCGTATACAGGGACATGATTTATCAAATCGGATTCACCAACGAATATTCTTAATAATTTTGCTTCACCTTCAATATGCATTTCAGCCTCCTATAAGAAGTTTTGAAATAAAAGCAGCCAGCAATACAGCCAATATCGTAACAAATACATTCAGCAGGATATTAGTACCGGCAATAAGATACTGCGAGTCCTGAATTAATTTTACCGTTTCGTAAGAAAATGTTGAGAATGTGGTTAGACCACCGCATAGCCCGATGGTCAGGAATAATCTCATCTCTGATGAGATAAGCTTAAGTGAGTCGAGATAAAATAAAATAAGTCCAAGCAGAAAACTTCCGATAATATTCACTGCAAGAGTGCCAAAGGGGAACAAAGAAGTTGAATGTTTGTAAACAAAATCTGAGATAAGGTATCTCAACAATCCCCCAATTCCGGAACCAAGTGTAACAATAAAATAAAGTTTCAATTAAATTCCTATTTCATTTTACAGGTTTATAATACTAATCCAATTCCCATTTGAGCGGGTTAAGTTCCATGTAATTTCTGATGTTCTGTAAATCAATTTCATTTCGGATTATATGTTCATAATAATTTCGCTGCCAGATTATTAGTCTTGACTTGCCTTGAATTTTTCTAATTCTTGCTGTAACTGAAGCTTTGAATCCTCCGATGATTGCATCCAAGGTTTGAGATGGCGATTTAAGTTTATCAATTGTAGCGGCGTATTGTATACGCCCTGATTCATTATTACCGGTTGAATGCAATTCTTGGGGCGAATTCAATTCGCCCCTACTTGTTATAATTATATTTCCGTGAAAATGGTTTGACATAATAACATAATAATCTAATTCAACATTATTTCTTATTTCCATTGTTCGCAACTATTCTTCTTCAACTATCTTTCCAAATTCGTTCAAAACCATTTTGCCGTTTATAATATTTACAAATATATTTTTTCTATCATAAGTACATATTGTAATTTAATACCACCAAGGAGTAAAATAATCATATTCTTTTAATCTTATTGATCTTCGATAATGTCATAATCTATTATGCCCGATTTTAAGAATTAAGCAATAATTTGATCATACAGCTTTCTAAACTTCTTCAAATCTTCCCAGCAGTCTTTTTTCCAGTGAGGATTACGCAGTAATGCTGCCGGGTGATATGTTACTATCACTTTTGCACCTTCATATTCAAAAATACTTTTTCTCAATTCACCGAGCGACTCTCTTTTCTTCAATAAACCTTTTGCGGCGGTCAAACCAAGACATAAAATTATTTTCGGTTTGATAAGTTCACATTGTTTTTTGAGATATGGCATACAGGTATCCATTTCATCCTGCATTGGAGTTCTGTTTTCCGGCGGACGGCATTTGACAACATTTCCAATATAAACTTCCTCTCTTTCAAACTTTATTGCTTTCAGCATATCCGTTAAAAGCTGTCCGGCTTTGCCAACAAACGGCAAACCTTGTTTATCCTCTTCTGCACCGGGACCTTCACCAATTACAAGAACATCAGCGTTTGGATTTCCGGTTCCAAAAACAAATTTATTTCTGCCCTGATGAAGTCTGCATTTCTTACAGTTACTGATTAATTTTTCAAGCGCATCAAGTGAAGTGGCTTTTTCCCAGTCTTCTTTTTCCTCCGGGAATAGTGCCGGCTCTTCAAAGAGAACAGTTGGCTCTTTTAATACCGAA
>JACAFA010000239.1 GCA_013388525.1 Ignavibacteriaceae bacterium
CAGCATCTCTGCAGATATGGAATAAAGTATGTCCGATAAAAGGTGAAGAAATAGATGCAGATGCACCAACAGTTGAATACAACGGAAAGTTAATTGGTTTCTGCTGTCCTGGATGTGATGCAAAGTTTCAGAAGGATCCTGAAAAGTATTTGAAGAATCTGAATGAAGATGGAACTAAGTTTATTGGAAAAAGTTAATTAAAATGACGGGGATGCAAATTATTGCATCCCTTTTTTTATTTTTCATTCAGATGAATTCATTAATTAGAAAAGCTTTCGGACTCAGTTTAATCACAATCTTCTATAACATTGTTGAAGGTTTGGTCTCAGTTTATTTCGGAGCTTCAGACGATACTCTTGCATTGCTTGGTTTTGGTGTTGATAGTTTTGTTGAAGTTATTTCAGGAATTGGTATTGCTCATATGATTCTCAGGATGAAATATTCCAAAGTAGAAACCCGCGACACATTTGAGAGAACCGCATTAAGAGTTACAGGCACTGCATTTTATTTTTTAACTATTGGTCTTATTGTTGGTTCAGTGCTGAATATTATTAATAATGTAAAACCTGAAACAACTCTTCCGGGAATAATTATAGCAGGCATTTCAATAATGACAATGTACTGGCTGATGACTTCCAAGCTAAAAGTTGGCAAAGCTTTAAACTCTGATGCAATCATCGCTGACGCAAACTGCACAAAAACCTGTTTTTATCTTTCGTTTATTTTACTTGCATCGAGCAGCTTGTACGAACTTTTTAATATCGCATATTTTGATATTTTAGGATCGCTGGGAATAGCATACTTTGCATTTAAAGAAGGAAGAGAAGCATTTGAAAAAGCGAGGAGCGGAAATCTTTTATGTAATTGCGAAACTCACGAAGTTGAAAATAAAAAATTTGTCAAGGAATCATAACAGATTTCTTTGAATTAATTAATTTGATTATGCACTCACATCATCACACAAATTATAACAAAGCATTCATCATTGGAATAACTTTAAATGTAATTTACATTTTAGTGGAAGTGTTTTATGGTTTGATGATAAACTCGATGGCATTGATTGCAGATGCCGGACACAATTTCAGTGATGTCCTAGGTTTGCTTCTTGCCTGGGGTGCGGCTTATCTTGCTAAAACTGCGACTACAGAAAAACGTACTTATGGTTTCAGAAAGTCAACAATTCTAGCTGCATTGTTCAATGCAATTCTTTTGATGATTGCTGTTGGTGCAATTACAATTGAAGCAATCAGAAAATTTATTTCTCCCGAACCGGTACAGGGACTAACAATGATGGCTGTTGCCGGAGTTGGGGTTATAATTAATGGTATAACTGCATTTCTTTTTATTAAAGGAAGAAAAGAAGACCTCAACATAAAAGGTGCTTTCCTGCATATGGCTGCTGATGCAGGAGTTTCTCTTGGAGTTGTACTTGCCGGATTTATTATTTACTCAACCGGCTGGCTTTGGGTTGATCCTGCAATAAGTCTCGGGATAGTTTTGGTAATCACTATCGGAACGTGGGGATTGCTGAAAGATTCTTTTCATCTTTCTATGGATGCAGTTCCCAAAGGAATAGATTTAAATGAAGTCGGGAATTATCTGAAAGGAATTAATGGTGTTGAAGAAGTTCATGACCTGCACATCTGGGCAATGAGCACAACAGAAATTGCTTTGACAGCTCATCTCGTTATACCTGATGAAACAAATGACGATTATTTTCTGAAAAAAATTTGTGGTGAGTTGCATAGCAGATTTGGTATTGGGCATTCAACAATTCAAATTGAAAAATCTGCTCAAAGTGCTAACTGTGAACACCACAATGTTTAACCTGAAAAATATTTCAAGTTAATAGCCGCACTTCTCTTATAAATCTGAAAATTATTATCCTTAAATTTGTTCAGTAATTTTCCTCTGATTTTAACGGAGAGTTCTTATGAAAAACACACCAATCAACTACGAAGTTGTTTCAAGAAAAATAAAAGAAAGCCGAATTGAAAACATCGGAACTGCATCAATCCGTGAGATTAAAAAATTAATTGATGAAATAGAAAAAGAAACCGGTGAAAAATTTATCCGGATGGAAATGGGTATTCCGGGACTTCCTGCTGCTGATATTGGTGTTAATGCTGAGATCGAAGCATTAAAAAAAGGTATCGCTAATACTTATCCGGATATTCAGGGAATTCCTCAGCTTAAAACTGAAGCTTCACGATTCGTAAAATTATTTTTGAACATTGATGTCAACACTGAAGGCTGCATCCCGACTGTTGGTTCGATGCAGGGAAGTTTTGCCGCGTTCATTACAACTAGCAGAATGTATAAAGAAAAAGATACTATTCTTTTTCTCGATCCCGGTTTTCCGGTTCACAAACAGCAGTTAAAAGTTCTTGGTCAGAAATGGGAAACATTTGACGTTTATGAGTATCGCGGCGATAAACTTAAAGCTAAAATTGAATCATATTTGTCAAAAGGAAATATAGCAGCAGTGCTTTATTCAAATCCGAATAATCCTTCCTGGATTTGTTTCACTGAAAAAGAATTAAAAATAATTGCTGAACTCGCTGATAAATACAATGTGGTTGTGCTGGAAGATTTAGCGTACGTTGCAATGGATTTCAGGAAAGATCTTTATCATCCGGGCAAGCCGCCATATCAGGCAACTGCTGCAAAATACACTGATAATTATATTCTCTTCATCTCAAGTTCAAAAGCATTTAGTTATGCGGGGCAGAGAATTGGTTTGATGATTATGTCAGATAAACTCTATGAAAAAAAATGTCCTGACTTAAAAAGATTTTATACTACTGATATTTTTGGCAGAGCGATGATTTTCGGGACAGTTTATGCTTTGAGCGCTGGTGTAACTCATTCAGCTCAGTATGCTGTTGCTGCAATGCTGAAAGCTGCAAACGACAATCAATTTAATTTTGTTGATATAGTGAAAGAGTACGGTGAAAAAGCAAAGATTATGAAAAAGATTTTTACTGAAAACGGATTTTATATTGTTTACGACAAAGATGAAAACGATCCAATCGCTGACGGGTTTTATTTTACTTTTGCATATCCCGGTTATTCAGGCGATAAACTTCTTGAAGAAATGATTTATTATGGAGTAAGTGCCATCTCTCTTGCTATTACCGGAAGCCAAAGACTGGAAGGAATAAGAGCCTGTGTTTCACTTGTTCAAAGAAACCAATTTTCTGATCTTGAAAAACGACTGAAAAAATTCCGCGAAGACCATCCGGTCAGCTGAATAAGCAACAAAAAAGTTTGTTAAAGGAATGGTTATAATTAAATTCGCCGAAGCAATAAAATTAATTCTAATTGAAATCATGCAATGAAAGTACACGAACTACTCAACATAAAATACATTCTCACAGAATTCAAAAGCGAACACAAAGATGATGTGATCAACGAACTGGTTGATTTACTTAAAGGTGATGAACGTGTAACTGATCTTGAAGAAGTAAGGAAATGTGTTTTTGAAAGAGAAGAAAAGATGTCAACCGGAGTGGGTAAAGGTTTTGCAATACCTCACGGTAAAACTAATTATGTTACAGATATTCTTGCTGCATTCGGAAAAAGCAAAACTCCAATTGAGTATAATTCATTAGATGGTGAACCTGTCCATCTGTTATTTCTGTTAATCGGTAAAGAAAATCTTGTGGCTAAGCACATAAAACTTCTCAGCAGAATTTCCCGCCTGATGAACAACGAGGAGTTCAGGAAAAAACTTATTGAAGCTGAAAGCAAAGAATCTATTCTGAAAATATTTGAAGAAGAAGAGCAGAGTTATTCCGATGTTTAGTCGAGTTATCATTTATATATTTATAAAGTAAGATGATAAAAGCAGTATCCGGAACAAAAGATATTCTGCCATCAGATATTCCCCGCTGGAAATATCTCGAAAAAACCGTTGAGAGAATTTTTAGCAATTTCAACTACAAAGAAATCCGTACACCAATTTTTGAAGAGACAGCACTTTTTGCGAGAGGAATTGGTGAAGAAACCGATATCGTTGGCAAGGAAATGTACACGTTCAAAGATCGAAGTGATGCCAGTCTTACTCTAAAACCAGAAATGACCGCTGCAGTTGTTCGTGCTTATGTTGAACACTCACTTGGTGCTCAGCAATCACTCATAAAATTATTTTATATGTCACCGATGTTCAGACAGGAAAGACCGCAGGCAGGAAGGTTCAGACAATTTCATCAGTTTGGTGCGGAAGCAATCGGCAGTAAATCTCCTCTGCTTGATGCTGAGATGATTCAGATGGCTTATGAAATTCTTAAGTCGCTCGGACTAAAAAATCTTAATGTTAAAATAAACTCACTTGGCACTCCGGAAACAAGAGAGAATTACAAGAAGCTGCTCAAAAATTTCTTAGAGGATAAAAAGGATAAACTTTCTGAAGACAGCAGAAGAAGATTTGAAACGAACATCCTCCGGATATTTGACAGCAAAGTAGAATCAGATCAGAAAATAATTAAAGATGCACCAAGACTTATTGATCATCTTGACGAAGAAAGTAAAACAGATTTTGAAGTTGTAAAGAACCAACTGACCAAATGTGGAATTCCTTTTAA
>JACAFA010000260.1 GCA_013388525.1 Ignavibacteriaceae bacterium
ATTTACAAAATGAAAACCCTTATCGGATTTTCGCCAAGTTAAGTGCTGTTCCGCTACGCTTCACAGCACTTAACTAATTTCTTACTTTAACCATTTACACAGAATTATTTGCACTTCCTTTTTAATAAACAAATGTATTTCTCTTAAGTAACATCTGCCATAAGTTATACATGTGAAAATGAAATTATCTTCTAAAAAATTCTCCGAAATTAACAATTCTCTTGGATAACTTGTTATTATATGATTCAAATGTGCCCATATCTACTACTTCCTTATCGGTAATTCCTGATTTAAAATGATATACCCCAGGATTATCATCTAAATTAATACCACCCAAATCATATCTTTGACATCCTTTTTGTTTTAACCATTTTATCATCTCCCATTGAAGCAAATACGACCCCTTATTTTTCATTCCAATTTCATTTGATGCACCAAGTAAATAGATTCCCGTATTTCCAATTGCGCTACCAACTATGCTGGCTATAGGTAGTTTATCCTTGTATGCTATGAATATTTTCAACTTGTTTTCAGTATTCAATTCCTCATTCATTTTCCCGATTCTATTAGGATTTACATATTCCTTAAATTTCTTTCGCTCTATCATCTGACTGTAAACTAAAAGAAAATCCTTATAAAGTTCTGAGTCATTGCCCTCAATAATTTCCAGACCTTTTTTTTCTGACTGGTTCAGACCATTTCTCCACTTTTGATCAAAACTTTTTCGTATTTCATCAAGATCCTTATCAAGATATAGAACAAGAGTCTTGTACTGCCTGACTTTTGCAATCCGTTTAAAATCAATATTTTTAATAAAATCTATGTTTTCAATTTTATCTGAAAAGATATATGGTTTTATCCTTAATAAAAGTTTCTGATTTACAACAAACTTTTGTCTCAAGGCATTAAAAATATCAGATAATATTTCAAAATTGTTTTCCCGATTTTTTTTCTGCCATAAAGGACCATTAAAAATATAAGCTATCCCACGGTTTAATATTGGAACTGCTCTTATACGAACCTGGGCTAAACTTATCAAATCTTGATTTGCGTAAATAGCAAGATGCTTTACAATCTTTTCATTTTGAGCTAGTGAGGCAAAATTCCAGGTTTGATATATGTTTGCATCTTCAAATTCTCTCAATGAATCATGCCAAAAAGTTTTGTCGCTGATTTCTTTTATTGATATCATTTGTTGAAAAATTTTATTCTTTTTTAATTGATAAAAATTATGAAATCGGAAAGATTATACTAAATAGGAAGAAGTGTTTTTATTTTTTTCTTCAACCTAATTGCTTCCGGCAACCAAGAATAAGCACCTTCCGCTTTAAGTTTTAATTTTAACAGAGAATCATCAGGTTCAATACTTATTCTGCCAAAAACCCTCCTTTTTGAAGGTAAAGAAATTATTTCTGGTTGAGTTGTAAAAACAAAACCGTAACCACAATTAAAAGCTAAATTAATGACTTCATCATTATAACTTCCATATGGAAAACTAAACGATAAAACTTCTTTACCGGTAATTTCCTCAAGAATAGCTTTTGATAAAAGCAGTTCCTCCTTTGCAATTTCGGGATGCACTTTTCTTAAATCTGTATGATTCAATGTATGGGATGCTATTTCAATACCTTGATCGGATAATTCCTTTATTTCGTCCACATTTAAGATTCTATCCTCATAGTAAATTTTTTGATCTTTTTGTTCCCATTTTGGATATTTTCCGATATAAGCTGCAGGGATAAAAACAGTCGTTGGAATTTCTCTTCTTTTTAATTCAGGTAAGGCGTTTTTTAAAATACTCGATAATCCATCATCAAATGTGATTGATATTAAATTCTCATTTGATGACAATTTATTAATTGAACTTAAAGATACAAAAGAATATTTATTTGAAAGATAATTTAGTTGGCGAATAAATTTATTCTTTTGCTCATCAAGTACTGAATGATAATAAAGTACCACACAATATTTATTAATTGATCTTGAAGTGATTTTTCTAATTTTTATAAAAATCAGATAAACAACACTTATCAAAAATTTTAAATAATTTAAAATCATTTTATTATTTAACTTTCTCAAAATTAATTATATCCTGTTTTATATTTTCTCAATTTTAAGTTTAATACCGCAAATAGTTTCCCAAAATTTAACGATAACCCTACAAAACTAAAGATCCACTTTTCTCTGAATGGCAGAAAAATTAAAAACTGCAAGCCGAAATAACCAATAGCCAACAACGATTTTATAAAATATAAGATTTTAATCTTCTGGAACTTATTATCTCCAGATTCGAGAGCATGCCAAACGGTATTATTACCCTTTTGAAAATTGCGATTGAAAATATATTTCAGACTGGTTCTATATTCCGGCACTGCTTCGTAGGTTATTGCCTCCCTGCAAGCAATAAATTTAAATTTGAATTCTTTAGATAATAAATCAAAGAAAACACCATCCTCACCACCGGAAAGTCCATAATCCGGATCAAATCTTAAACTGAATTTCTTTATTTTTTCTGACCTAATTAAACAATTAGTTGTATAACGAAATAATGGTGGTTCACCTGTTTTACTCACAGGTAAAAAGTAAATTTCTCTTTGTTTTTTCCACTCAGCTATATGCGAATCAAAAACCGGTTTAACATATCCAAAAACAGCATCTGCATTAAATTTTTCAATTGTATCAATCAAATTTCTTATCCAATATTTATCAGCAGTTTCATCATCATCAATAATAGCAATATATTTCCCGGAAGCCATATCAAGCGCCATATTTCTGGTTAGGCTTATATTTCGGATCGGCTGTTCATAGTAAGAAATAGTTACCGATGAAGAGTTTGAAAACTCTGCAACAATTTCTTCTGCAGATTTATTAATATCATTATCAACAATGATAATTTCTAAAATAATATCATCAATTTTCTCTTGCTCAAATAAGCTTTGAATAAGTTTTCTTAAAAGCTTAGGTCTTTTAAAAGTAGCTACGCATACAGAGCAGACTTTTTCTTTTTCACGCTGATTAGTATTTATAAATTTACTATTCAATACTTGTCCTCATCTATATATGGCTTTATTAGTTTGAAATTTCAATATAAGGTAATTAAAACTGAATAACTTAATTGTCAATGATATAATTCTATGTTCTTAAATCATAGAATGCAATTAAAATTTCAAATCTTCTTTACCCAATTATTAATTATATGATTTTTTTCATCAGGATTAATTTCTTTTAACTTAAAATGAAAAACAGTAAGTGCGATATATGATGCCATGAAATAAAAAGTTGTAACTCCAAAACCTACTTTAAACAATGCTGATTCGGTATAATTTAACGTAAGTATTGCAAAAAAAATCAGAATTGCCAGATTACTATTCACTTTTATCATTCGGAAGATATATGCTGCTAATAGAAATAAGAAAAATATAAAGCCTACAATGCCCAACTGAAGCATAATTTCCAGAAAACCATTATGAGCCTGATTTACTTTGAAACCTTCAAAATATTCAGCGAAAATCTCCAATCTTGGATGTCCCATTATCCAGTATGTTGCAAAACCATATCCAAGTAGGAAATGTTTTTGAATTTCAGTCCAAGCATGTTCCCAGATAGGCACTCTACCAGAGAGTGTCATATCCTTACCAAAATATCCGGGTATTAAGCCGAAAATCTCGGATGAAAAAAAAAGAAAAATAAGACTGGAAGCTAGAATAAATGAGAATATAAACCCCATGACTATCCTTCTGAATCCAAATTTAGAGAAAAGTGATTCTATCAAAAATACAGATCCAATAAAGACAATCATCGCTAATACTAATATTGCTGTTGAACTGCGTGCCTTATAAATAAGAATTACGGAAATTAAAATAAGTATAGAATCATATTGCTTAGCTAATCTTATTTTATCAATACTAAAAAAAACTACTGAAGATAACAGGCAATAAAGACTGGTTTGAGCAAGATGATTTTTCTGAACTTCAATTCCGCGCCAGGTTCCAAATACTGGATCAATTGCAGCTCCAATACGCAGGCATGCATACAAATTAAAAAATAAATATATTGAAACCACTATTTTCATCTGCTTTAGCAGTGTTGTTGGATCGATAATCACTAATGCTTCTAAGATTACAAGAAATATAACAAATAATTGAAAAGACCTTTTAAATGAGATTAATGAATATTCAGACCATAAAGCACTAACTAAACACAAGACAACAAAGAGGGTAAGATATTTTTCTGATTTTATTAATGTAAATATTTCATTTGATTTTTTTGCAAGAACAATTAAAGATGAAAAAAAAAGGAATAAATAAACGACCTGATTTTTTATGTCAGTAGTTTCTGCTGCAAAGGTATCAGCATAATTAGCAGGGTCAAAAGGAATCTTAGTAGTAAAAAAAGTCACATAAATAAGCAAGAAAGAATTTATCTTGATCAGCAGATCAAGGCCATTTATTGGTTTTTCAAGTTTGTTTAATAAAAATGACATTAAATAAAAAAAATTTTGAAAAGATTTATTTTATTTCACAATAATCAGGATTGTGAAATCAAAATTCCGATTAACAAAATAAACGGGACTTATTGCATTAAATTTTATAATTATATAAAAACCATTTAGAGGAAACAAAATTTTTTCAGGTTTCATAAAAATTACAGAATTGTTTATCACATTTTCCTCAGTGACATCATTTACAATTTTTATTTGCTTCTAGTTAATTGGCTTTTTTATGAAAGATGCTTTTGTATAAAAATACCATAAGATAATTGCGGATATTGTTTGTCCGATTAAAAGTGCAATCAGACCTCCTATAATACCGTTTGAATAAATGAGAAAATATGCAAAAAGTAAAGTTACGATCATAGTAATAAAATTTATTTTTGAAATAAGCTCAAAGCTTTTCAGAATCTGTAACCCGAAACTGGCATTCAGGGAAATAAATCCCATCAAAAAAATAGTTCCCCAGTAAAAAATATAATCAAATGAGTTTTCATATTTAGCAGATAGAATAATTTTTAAGAGTAAAGGTTTAAAGAATATGAGAGCAAAAACCAGAGATATAACAACTACAACAAACGCTATACTTATAAGTACCTGCTCTTTAAAGAGTCTCGGAAGTCGATTTTCCTCTCGCAATTTTGATCCATGTGGTAGAATTACTTTACTCCATCCCTCCTGCAATAAAATGAGAGGCATTAGTAATAAACGAGCTGCTGAAACATCAGCAACTGCGGAAGTACTAACAATTATTCCTAATAAATAAAGATAGCTATAATTTTGTATGTGCGTTACGGTTACTCCAAATAATGCCCACTTACCATATTTCCAATTTTCACTATAACTAGATTTTATTTCGTTTCGAGATAATTTCCATTTATTTCTTCTGATGAAAAAGATTCCAATCAGAAATGAGCTCAGACCCATTAAAAAAAATACAGTTGCAACATTTAATTTTGAGAGTAAATAGGTCAATAAACCTAAAGTAATAATTAACACAACATATAATACATCAATTATTAAAACTATATTTGGAGCATCATCTGCAAAGAAATAAGCTCTTAAAAACTCCCTTAACAGTATGCCTACAATTGCAAGACTGATGGATATAATAATTGCAGATAAACTGGGTTCTAGTAAATTAAAATACCAGGTAATGATTCCTCCAACTACTCCCATAAACGCTATAAGAGACAGAAATAAATTTTGACCAAAAAACAAAGAGCCAACATATTCCCTTTTTTCTTCCTGCTTTTTACTAACTAGTAAAACTGCAAGAGGTGTATTTATTATTGCATTTTGTATTGACCCCATAAACAGAATAATTGAGAAAAAGAGTGAATAATATCCATACTCTGGTTTTGAAGCAATTTTTATTAATACAATAGAAATTAAAAAATTAAGCCCTGATAAAAATGCCTGGTCAATAGAAGCGATGCCGGATTTATATAATAATGATTTGTTGATAAATTTTTTCATATTTAATTAACATTATATATATAAGAATTATCATACAATAAAATGATTGCAAAAAAAAATAACTCTTTTTAAAATTTAGTAGCTTTTCGCTCTTAAATTTTTCTAAACTCCATAAAACCAATTCATTTTAGATTATAATAAGAGAACATTTTGGCAGAATTCATATAGTTGCAAAACTATTATTAATTTTAATTTATAAATATTAAAAATCAGAAGGGATAAATTAATTGTTAAATTATGATTCCATTTTAATCAGTCTTCTAATTTGATCTTCCCTTATAAAATCGAATAATTCATTTGAAATATCACGCTTTTCCCTTTTAATGTATGAAAGCCAAAAACCAAAAAATCTTAATATACTTCCAATAAGAAATGGTTTTTCTGGAATCCGTTTTATGCATTTGACAAATTGAAACAAGGGATGATAACAAAGATTATATTCTACAGATCCATCTCTGAGGCGAGTCCTAAATAAATTGCTCCCAGTAATACCCGTTGGCCGGTGGTGCAGAACAATTATACTATTAATATTTTTAATTTCCCAACCGTACAATCGTGCAGCATAGCAGGCAAGTGCATCTTCGCCGCCATATTTTATAGGCTTAATCCCATCAATTTTGTCAAAGCACTCTTTGCGATAAAACTGTGTTGCACCTCTTACGCTATAGGGACTTGGGCGAACGGGAACTTTTCTCCCATTAATGATATCAAAGTAGTTCCCGCCAACAATACCGAGTTTTGGGTTTTTCTCAAATTCTTCAATTAGTGATGAATAATAATCTTTCTCAAATGAAACATCAGCATCAAGAATTCCAATATAATCATAGTCAGATGTTTGAATATTTTTTAATCCGATATTAATAGCATAAACTTTAGAAGCAAAGTCGCGTGCTTCTTTTCGATTATTAATTAAAAGTTTAATAAATGAATTCTCTGATGCATATTTACATACTATAGATTCGGTATTGTCTGTGGATCCGTCGCTAACTATTATCCATTCCGCAGGTTTGTGCAATTGATTAATGACAGATTGAATTGTTTTTTCTATAAATGATTCTTCATTTTTAGCTGCTGTTATCAAAACATATTTCACTGTGCTCATAGTTTGTTCAGAAATCAATGAAGTAGCTCTTTATAAATTTTAATCAGGTTTTGACTCTGGTGTTCCCATCTATAATTCTGATATATATTGTAACCTTTATTCACAACTTCTGTTGTTCCGTCTGGATCAGTATAAACTTTGAATATAACATTCGCTAAATTTTCCGCATCGCCAGCATCGAAATAAAAGATTGATTCTTCGTCAAAATAATCACTAATTCCCTGCGTCCTTGGTACTACCACAGGTTTTTTCATATGAAGGTATTCAAAAATTCTTGTGGGAAAATTTATTTTTGTAAAGGGAGTAAGTCTATTTGGAATTATTCCTACATCACATTCAGGGATAGTTTCAACAATTTTTTCAATTGGAACCTGCCCAAAATATTTTACTATATTTTCTAAATTCAGCTTTTGAATCATCTCAAGAAACAATGGCAAATCCTCACCTGTACCATAAACCCTTAATTCTATTTCCGGTATTTTGTTTCTTAATAAATTTACTGCATTCACCAGTTCCTCAATCCCATATCTTTTAATAATTATGCCATGATACATAACGACATATTTATTCTCATCTGATTTGATTTTTGATTTGTTAATGAACTTATTAAAAATTGACTCCTGTGGAGAATTCATAACTATACTTATTTTATCAGGAGGACACCCTCGTGATATAAATCTATCAAGAAAAGATTTATTTGTAGTTATAACTTTGTGTGAAAATCTTATACTTACTTTCTCCTGCCATTTAAGAAGTTTTGTCAGTATACTGTCTTTACTTTCTGCATATTTCGTCATCAGCATTTCCGGTGTCGGGTCGTGTAAATCCAAAATAATTTTAGAACCAAAAAGTTTAGGAATTACACCTAGAAAAACCAGAAAATCAGGCATATTATGTACGTGTATTACAGCATAACGATTTTTTAAAAATAAACGGTTAAGCAGGAAAAAGGCATGAATAAAGAAACTTGCATAAAGAAAAATATATTTCCTCCTCGAGGAGCGGGATTTGGAAATATTAATTCGATAAGTATTAACTCCAAAGATGTTCTCGAATTTGGTTTGATCGGGTAGTCTTAAACAAATAATATCAACTTCATAGCCGGCATTAATTAAAGCTTCAGCCTCCCTTCGTGGTCTGACATCTTGAGGGAAATAACTGTAAACTACCATTAAGATTTTTCTTGTTCGCACCTTTAACTCGCCTTAATCATTTTCTTATAATATGCTGCCACATCTTTGGGCAATGCATTCCAATATTGCCCCGCATAATTTTCTTTAACGAATTTTAAGAATTCAGAATAGTAACTTACAGGATACTCTTCCATTTTATCTGTATTTTCAAAATTGATATAATCCGGATGTACAATAACCAACGCCATACCTCCATTATCAGCAATCCATTTTAATTTATCAAACCAGATTTGGGGAGAAGATTCTTTCATAAGAATAAACAATATAAAATCCTGTTCTAATGTATAAGGCAATTCTACGTAACCGGGTTTACCATCTTTTCGCTCAACCAGAAATGGGAAAATAGTATTAACTCCATCCGGCTGAGGTTCAAAAGGATCTGTGTCAAATGTAGATGAGTCATATTCAATATCCAGTTCTCCAATCCATTCAAGATTATGATGCACTGCAGGTGCTCTGAATCCGACAATATTCCACTCTTTTATATACTGATTTATCTTTTTTGCTCTTTCAGAAAATATTTTTTTGTTTTTGAATTTTTTCCCATCATGCTTTATTCCATGAATGCCAACTTCAAATCCCTCACTTACAATAAATTCTCTTAATTCCTTATCGACTTTATATCTTTCAGCGACAAAATTAAATGAAGATTTAAATCCTAGTTTTTTTTCAATCTCCAGCAAATCTTTGCAGCGATCATGACCTCTTCTCAGTTCAACATCATGAGTAAGAATAAAAGCAAATTTTTTACCATCTGGCCATCCCATCCAATTTTTAGGTTTCACCTCACTACCGGGGAGAATAGGCCAGACATTTTTGTAATGCTTTAATTGCTTTTTTACTAGTAATCTTCTCAAGTAGAGTTGTACTCTTCTTGGAATAATCGGTTTTACTAAATAGAAGATTTTTTTCATAATTATTTAAAGAGAATATTTTATATCTGTTTTTCCCTTTTTACAGAACTGGTAATTTAAAATTTTACTAACTGGTAATCTTTTTTGCTTTCTCAGTGGTATCAATCAACTCAATATTTAACGCCTGATTTCCTAATAAAAAAGCTATCTGGTTGTTCTCAAATGCTTCACCGGGTTGAGGATTTGTAATAACACGCAAACCTAAATTTTTAAGTCTAACTATTTCTTCGTTGATTTCTTTACAGCGAAATGCAAGGTGGTGCAATCCACCTCCCTTCATAGCAAACTTATAAACAGGTGATGTTTCATCAGTTGGTTCAATAAGTTTAATTAGTAATGAATCTTCCTTTTTTAAAAAAACCACCTTAACTTTTTGCCGTGTGTTGATAACAGATTCAGTCATCTGCTTATAACCAAAGACTTTTTGCCAATATTCAATTCCTTGTTCAAGTGATTTTACTACTATACCAATATGATCAATTACCATGATACCTTTGATTTTTTATATATGAATATCATCTCGTTATTAATTTTATATCAATTTAATTTTCAACACTATTACTATAAATAACAAAGATTAAAATATCGAATAAGTTCTAAAAAAGTAATGTTAATTAATAATATAGCAAAGTGTTTATATACAATTGAACCGATCATCCTGAGCAAAAATATTGGAAATCTATTTAATGGAAGTTTTCTTCGACTAAAAGATCTTGTTAAAGTAAAGATTTTACCGTTTTCTCCTAATTCAAATCGATAATAATTCAATATTTTCTCTTCAGCCCCCCAGCCGAGTTTAAATCTTCTCAAGCCAATATTTTCGAGCTCTGTTCTTCCAAAATTTAATTCGCTAAAGCCTTGATCTTTTAAATATTTTATTGATTCCCACATAAGCAAATTATTTGGTCTTAAATTTTGATGCTCAAAAAGTGAAGCACCATACTTAAAAAGTGCCTTTTGCCCTATTAATAGAAATACAGCAGAAGCAATGCTTTTTCCATTATGTTTAGAAATGCAAATAATTCCTTTGTTTTTAGTTAACACTAAATCATAAAGCTTTCTGAAAAATTTTATTGGTTGTGGAGGAAGCCCATGTCTTCTCCTTGTATAGCAATTCATCATATAAAAATCTTCCAAAGCCGAAAGAGAATTGTTAATTTCGAACGAGACTTTGCTTTTAATTGCTTTTTTAATATTTCTCCTGGTACTATCAGCCAAGTGCTTAAAAAGTTGTTCTTTACTAAATGATAAATCCAGTATATGTTGATAACCTGCAGGTATAATGATAGAATTATCCAGGTGAACTTCACTATCTCTGAATTCAATAGAATTAAATCCTTTTTGTTTACTGTAAGTCAGTACATCGTGACGAAGATGTTTTAAATTAACACCGCTTGAAATCAAAGGTTCACAAAAGTCACTGAAGGGTAGGGAGACAGCTCTCCTACCTGTAAAAAGGCTGTCAACCTCCATCAATGGTAAGACAGCTTTTATGCGACCTGATTCTGTTACCATTAAGTAATGGGGCTTAAAATTATCATATGTTTCTTGTAATACTTTTGCCCATTCCGAAGAATGGAAAAAGGAATACGACGGAAAGCTGAGTATTAGCTCATCCCAATTTTCAGTTTTTGCTGGATCTAGAAAACTTATATTCAATTATTTATTAACAAGTATGATTTATAAAAACTTATTTTGAAAAAAATCATTAAAAACAATAACGCCTATTTCAACCTTTATATTTATATAGTATTCTACCTTCTAACTTGAGCAAACTTTTGGGTAAACGCTTGTTGATTTTCAAGAACAATTCTTTCCCCTTTCCATCAGATGACTTTGTGCCCGGCTTACTACCTATTCGCCAATATTTTAATTGTCGTCGTTTAGTATTCCACTTTTCTTTAAACTTTATTAAGGAAATATTCTTTGCTTCTGTTCTTCCAAAATCCACGTATTTTGCTTTATCCCTAATTGCCATCTTAATTATTTCCCAAAACAATTTATGGTTTGGATATAAATTTAATCTAATATTATCCGAAGCTGTATATTCTAAGGAGTAAGTATCTTTAAACTTCAAAATAAACCCGGCAGCAACAATGTGATTTTCGTATTTCACAATAGGAATTAAAATTCTGTTATTTGTAATAAGATTTTCATAAACACTACTAAAAAATTTATAATGAAGAGAAGGAAGTCCCAATCTTGTTCTTAAGTCAGTATAAAGACAATAGAAAGCTTTCAATCCAATTGAGCTATTATTTATTTCGAATGTTAACCCGTTTTTCTCAGCTCGCCTGATTGAAGCCCGGATACTTGTTCCATGAAACTTTTGAAAAGTATTATCTTCCGATTCTTCCAACTCCAAAATATGAATAAGGTAATTTTCATTTAAAGTAGTTCCTTCCATAGTGCAGGTATAATCCAAAGAACGAAGTTCCATGTAATCGTTTTTTTTTAATTCTGAATTTACCCTATCATAAATATCTTCTATATGTTTTTCACTAATTAATGGTTCACAATGTGTGCTAAGTGGAAACGAGATTAACCTACTTCCGGAAACAAGATTTTTTACTTGTGCTAATGGAAAAATTCCAGCTAATTCACCAGTGTCAGAATTTTCAATACCAATTGGAAAGATTTTATACCCCAGTGAAGAAGAAACCGACCTCAGCCAGCCGGAAGTATGATAGATAGATCCTTTGGGATTATTCAGGACAAAATTATCCCATCTGTTATCTGAAGCCAGATCAATATTTTTAATTAAATAACTAATAGCTCTCCTTAAACAAAACTAACAAGTGAAAAAATATTCTATAAATTTTTTAAACGATTTTTAATCAACGATATAGACTGCAAATTCTGTTCCGCCATATATAAATTTTTTAACAGTACGAAATTTATATTTGTTCTCTATCAAAGCGCTGAATGGAATAAAATTATTAATAATTAACCAAACCTTCCTTGGACTTTCGCTTGTCGATTTTTTAATTCTTTCAAGAATTGTTTCCATAACGAAGTTATCAAATGGTTTATAAAAGTAGAAGACATTCTCATCATTCTTAATTTTATATTGTAATACATCTTCATTAACTACTTCAATATGCAATTGTCGCTTCAGCTTCTTTTCATATATCGCAATATTTTTCTTTGCTATTTCACAAAGCCGGCTGGATATTTCAACTCCGGTGATACGCTTAAAATTGTTCATTGATGCCATCAATAGTACTCTTCCCTTACCTGATCCCATATCAATAAAAACGCTTTCTTCCGGTAGATTCAAGCTTTTCAATAAAAGTCTAAAGTGCCTAATGCGAGTTGGTTTATATTCCTCGCTATGTTCTTTACTTATTTCGGAAATATCTAAATCTTCCCGCTTAACAATTTTTGAGGTTGTTACTCCATATTTCAGTTCAAAGTAAAAGTCCTCTAAGACACTAATAACGCTTTGGTAGGTCCTTGATAAACCTTTTTCCCGAATGCTCTTATATGTACGAGTCAATATTTGCATTATTAGTAAATCCTGAAAATTCTAGTGAAATCAATGACAGCTCTTATTAGAACTGGTTGTACTTTACAATAAAATTCACTTGAACAATTAATAAGGTTTGTTTGATAACTTTTCTAACCCCTGAACCTAATCTCTTTACTTGAATGCTACTATAAAAATACTAATTAATGAGATGCTACTTTGAAAAAATTATAGCGGCTCCATCCTGAGATATTCAGTTGTTTTGATTTTTCGTTGAGTGTCATGAATAATTGATTCAACATTCTCCTGCTTCAATCCTAAAGCCTGGGCTATTTCACCAGCAGGGACACCTTTTTCCCATCCGTACCATACTCTATCAAGAATATCAAACGGAACCCTGTAAAAAAACTCTTCCTGTGTTTGTTCAGCACTATAAGTATCTGTAGTGGGTGTTCTTCTACGAATTTCTTCCGGAACTTCCAGGTATTCAGCAAGTTGAAAAACCTGGGTTTTAAATAAATGAGCTATAGGTTTTATATCAGCTCCACCGTCACCGTATTTTACAAAGAATCCTTGTTCATGCTCATTTTTATTTCCTGTACCAATTACGGCATAATTTCTTGCTTCGGCATGATAGTAAAGCATACTCATCCTGCTGCGTTGTTTAAAGTTTGATGCTGCAACAATCTGCAAATATTCTTTGAGAGGTAATCTTTCTGATTTTGTTTTACCATCCGGAGTAATGATGGTTAATTGAAAAACATTAAGTGTTTCCTTTTCCATTAAATTGGTTGGTAAAGTAATTTTTGCTTTATACGTACTGTTAAACTCAGGGAAAACTTTTTTTATAGCTTCATCTCTTCTTCTATAACAACCAAATCCGGCTAATGCATCGGTCATATTTTCGACTACATATTGCGTATTAAATTTTTCAGATAGTTTTTTTGCTAGTTCAAGGCTGTCAGGATTAGAGTCATTTTCCGGCATCATCACACCTAAAACACGTTCTGGTCCAAAGGTTTTAGCACATACTGCCAGAACAACTGAAGAGTCTATTCCTCCACTAATTCCAACTACCGCTCCTCTTTTCTTAAGTTTTTTGATGACATCTTCTTTAAGCTTTGAAGAAATTCTTGCAAGTTCTTCTGCCGGATTAATGTTGATGGAGTCTTTTGTGAATTTCATAATTTTAACCTTACATTTTTATTGCTTTTGAATACTACATTTTTATTTAATTTTTTAGTGAAGAGAACGAAACACTTGCTACCTTCTTGCCTGCCTGATTTACATCCAGTTTTTTCTTGAATTCGATTATTTGAGGGATTTTGTACATAACCAGTTTATTTCTGCAGGTTGTTAATATTTTTTCTTTCGCTTTCTCTTCATCTGTATTATCAATTAAAACTACAGTTGCTTTTATTGCTTCTGATAAAATCTCGTCATAAACTCCCTCTATTGTACAATCAACAACTTCCGGTATAGAAACAATAACTTCTTCTATTTCTTTGGGGCTTATTCTTTTTCCTCCAACTTTAATTATTTCTTTCTCCCTTGCAACTAAATAAATAAATCCATCTTCATCTTGCTTTGCCATATCACCTGTATGTAACCAGCCATTTCTTAATGTTTGTTTATTACCCTCTGGATCATTGAAATATCCCAACATTATATTATCTCCCTTCGCTACTATTTCACCCACCTCACCAACTTCCACCGGCTGATCATTTTTATTAAATACATCAAGAGTAACATTGGGAATACCCTTACCAATCGAACCAAGTTTCTTTACTAATAATTCAGGCGGCAAATATGATAATCTTGCAGTAGCTTCTGTCTGTCCGTACATAACAAAAAATTTCTTTTGAGGGAATGCTTCAACAAGTTCCTGTATAAAAACATTATGAAGTTTACCTCCTGCTTGAGTAAAATATCTTAACGAAGGAAATTCGCTCTTTTTAAAAGTCTTTGACTTTCTTAACAAAATTTGGAAATGGCTCGGAACACCGGCAAATCCAGTACACTTATATTTATCCATATCGTTAAGCACTGATCCTAAAAAAACAAAGTTATTATTCAACACAACTGAACCGCCAACTCTCAGGTGAGTATGCAGCAAAGACAACCCATAGCAATAATAAAATGGCAATACAACTTCAATAATATCGTCCGAAGTAAGTTTAAGATATTCTATTATTGAATCTGTATTAGATCTTAAGTTTTTATGACTCAGCATTACTCCTTTGGGTAATCCTGTTGACCCTGAAGTAAAAAGAATTTGAGCTAACCGGTTTTCATCAAAATCTTCAGGGATCAAATTATCAGTATCAGCAGGTAGGTTTGCGATAGCTTCAAGCTCTGCTTCATTTATTATTTCGGCATCTGGCAGCGAGTATTTTTCGCTTGTTTTCGAAGCAATAAAAAAATATTTGCAATCAGTTGATTTGATTATGAAATCAAGATTTTTTTGTTCAATTAACGGATTTAATGGAATACAAACATTTCCTGATTTCATAATTCCGAGATATGCAATAAGAAAAAAAACCGAGTTATGACTCATCAATATAATATTTTGATTTTCACCCAGTTTCCGATTCAGATATTGTGACAGCTTTAAAGATTTTTCATAAAGTTGATTATAGGATATTTGTTCGACCGGACCTAAAACAAAATCTTTTGTTAGGTTCTTTGAATGAAGAAAGAAATAGTCAACTATATTCATATTATACTTTTAGAATTATAAAACTCTTGTTAATTTTTCACTAACTGATCGGTAATCAAAAACCACATCAAAACTATCTGATTTACTATAGTCAGCTTGAAAATTTTCTATAAATGTTTTATGAATTATTTGGGTTGATAATATTCCCACTAAAGCCATTTCATCAAATTCTCCAGCAGCAACAGACTTTTCAAGTTTGTTTATTAACCTTAATACTTTTGTAGCATCAAATAAACCGGATTTATTCAACGATTCTTCGGAACAATATTCATTAATTAGATTAAGATTGCTATTTAAAAGAGCTTTGTGTATCGGAGCTCTATATGGATTTTTCCATCTGCTTACTATGCTAGCCGGAAGTCTGTCTTTAAATATTTTCTTCAGAAGGTATTTTTCATTCAAGCCGTTTATCTTAAGCTCTGAATGAACTGTTCCCATCAGTTCGATAACTCTATGATCAAGATAAGGAACCCGCAATTCTACTGAATTTGCCATTGCAACTCTATCACCTTGAGAGGATAACAGATAATTACTTAGAAATATCATCGCCTCAAGAAATTGGGCTTTAGTTACAATATCCCAATCAAAATAATCTGCAGGAA
>JACAFA010000039.1 GCA_013388525.1 Ignavibacteriaceae bacterium
ACAGGCATCACCATAAATTCCTGGAAGTCAACATTATTATCAGCATGCTTTCCACCATTAAGAATATTCATCATCGGTACGGGTAAAGTTTTTGCATTCGTACCGCCAATATATCTGTAAAAAGGAAGATCAAGCGCTGCTGCAGAAGCTTTTGCACAAGCGAGTGATACACCGAGAATAGCATTAGCACCAAGGTTGGATTTATTTTCAGTTCCATCAAGATCAATTAACAATTTATCGATTGATACCTGATCGGTTGCATCTAATTCAATAATTTGGTCCGCAATTTTTTCATTCACATTCTCAACTGCTTTGAGGACTCCTTTACCGTTATAACGGCTTTTATCTCCATCTCTTAATTCAACTGCTTCGTGCTCACCAGTAGATGCGCCACTGGGAACAGCAGCTCGTCCGATTATTCCGCTTTCAAGCATTACTTCAACTTCAACAGTGGGATTACCTCTTGAATCAAGTATTTCTCTTGCTGTTACATCAACAATTGTGGTCATTTTTTTCTCCGGATATGTTTCAAATAATTTTCAAAAATTGTTTGGTAAAATTACCGAACTCGTTCTGGCTAAGCAAACCGAAGGAAGATTGACAGGAATTTGAAAGAGCAAACAATGTTATAATTTAATTTTTTCCTGGTATAATGTGATATTAGTTACAAGATTTTTCCAATCATCAAAAAAAAGTTGATTGTCCTATTCTTTGATTTATCTTTACACTCCAGAATGAATTTATAAAGTTAGTGATGAATAAGAAATACGGACTTAAAGCTTACCTTGCCTGGATTACAATTTGTATTGTCTGGGGAACAACTTATCTGGCAATAAGAATTGGAGTAGCAGATTTACCACCGATGTTATATGCAGGATTAAGGTGGATTATTGCCGGTGTAATAATGACAATACTTTTAAATTTACGAGAATACACATTGCCAAGGTTAAAAGATTTAAAAGATCTTGCTATAGTTGTAATTCCGATTTCAAAATCATATTGATTTTTAAGTGATGAAATCATTTCAAAAAATTTCATTACATCTTTTCTAATGAGTGGCTCACCACCGGTGAAGCGGATTTTTTTTACTTCTAAATCACGCACAAGAATTTTTATAAGTCGAAACAATTCCTCGTATGTTAAAATTGATTTGTTAGATTCAAATCGTGCAAGGGAATTTGATGGATTGCAATAAATACAATTCAGATTGCATTTATCAATCAGAGAGATACGAACATAGTCGTGTACTCGGTTGAAGCTATCTATTAATTTCATAAAGTGTATGTTCTTTATTATTAAACAAGAAAAAAGATTCTAAAACTCACTCTTGCCAAAGGCATCCCTTTGGGAAAATCCTTCTCTTAAAAAGAGAGGGACTTATTCCCCTTCTCTTCTTAAGAGAAGGGGCGAGGGGATGAGTTCAACTAATATTTAACTCTCAAATGAATATTACATCATATTAATAAAGTAATATTCCAATTACTGCTGCAATCAGCACCACATAAGCCGGATGAAGTTTGAAAAAAATTATCAGCGCTGCACCAACTGCAAGCAGCACAAATTCTTGCCAATGATTTCCATTCTTCACAGCATACTGATACATAATTGCTGCAATCATTCCAATAACAGCGTACTTAACTCCATTGAATGCTTTCGTTACGAGAACATTCTTTTCATAAATGGAATAAATGTAAGTACTGAACAAAATCAATATTGCTGGAGTAAAAATGTTTCCAAGATTTGCTGCAACAGCTCCAAGAATTCCGGCAGTTTTATATCCGGTGTATGTTGCAAACTTTATAGAAATTGCACCGGGAAATATTTCAACCATTCCAAGTACTTTAAGAAACTCATCGTGACTTAACCACTGATGATTTTTAACAACTTCTTTTTCAATCAATGGAATTAAAGAATAAGCTCCACCGAAAGAAAACGAACCAACTTTAACGAAAGCCCAGAAAAGATTTACTAAACTCTCAATCATTTTTTGTTCTCAATAATATCATCAATCCAGCTTAATGCAGCCATCATTGAAGGAAGTCCGATTGTTGGTAAAGAAAGCAAAGCAACTTGTCGCATCTCTTCCGGAGAGCAGCCAGCTTTTAATGCCTTTCGTGCGTGCGAATGAACAGCACCTTCTAATCGTGCACCGGTTGAAATTGCAAGTTTGATTAGTGCGCGAGTTTTTTCATCTAATGGTCCAGCTGCGTGAACAGCGTCTCCAAGTGCTTCATAAGCTTTTGCAACTTCTGGATAGTCTTCCGTGAACTTTTGAAATCGTTTTGGTATTTGAGACATTGTTTTTCTCTCCATTTAATGATTGATAAGAACTATTTTTACCACAAAGTCGCACAAAGGATTTCGTCAGCTGACGGACACAAAGGACACAAAGTTTAAACCTTCGCGTTCCTTTGTGATGAACTTAGTGACCTTTGTGGTTATAAACATTTATAAAAAAACCCCGCTTTGCATTGCGGGGTTTAAAGTGATGATTTATTTCCAAAATCAAAATTGTAAACTCTCCTTTGCAAAGCGTTCCACCGAATCAAATCGGCGAACTGGCAGGTTTATCCCGCATAAGGCGGGACAAGTTCGTTTCCAAACTTACCCTATATGTCTGCGGTCAGACAAGTCGGTTGATGAATCTTGAAGATTTAAAAATTTTTTTACCACAAAGGATTCCGTCAGCTGACGGACACAAAGGACACAAAGTTTAAAACTTCGTGTTCCTTTGTGATGGACTTAGTGACCTTTGTGGTTTAACAAATCTTTTTAGACTTCTCAACTCGGAGAAAATATTTTGAAAGAACTTAAAGAAATATTATGCTTTATAAACTTTAACACAAATTTCTTTATGAACAGCCATACCAGAAAGAGGATCACTTTTGGTGATATTCAAAATTCCAGTATTTGTTCCTCTTCCTTTAGCATTTTTCCCTAAAGCATCGTGTCCGAATCCGTGTTGTGCACCAATTACTTCCGGATGGATTCGCTTAGTCAACTTAACTTTTCCTTTAACTTTTCCGTAAGGTGATTCAAGCCATATTTCATCTCCATCTTCAATTCCATACTTCTCTGCAGTGGATGGATTCATTATAATTGGATTGTAACCTTTGATTTCAAGTAACCAGGCATTGTTTTGTGTACGCGTGTGAGTGTGACTTGCTTCTTTCCAGTTGATTAAATACAAAGGATAATTTTCATCGGGCTGCCAGTCGCGTGTTTTGTATTCAGGCAATGGATTCAC
>JACAFA010000175.1 GCA_013388525.1 Ignavibacteriaceae bacterium
AACCCTGTAACAAAAATAACATTCACGATGCCTGAGACAGGAGAAGTAAAACTGACGGTGTACAATGTAGTAGGAGAGAAAGTGAAAGAACTGATCAATGGAAAGCTTGAGAAAGGGAGACACAGTGTAGAGTTCGACGGAAGAGAACTATCGAGCGGAATGTATATTTACCGTTTGGAGACGGACAGGTTTTCAGATCAGAAAAAAATGATTCTGATTAAATGATTATTTAATATTTTTTTAATAGGGGATTAGTTCATATTACTTTTAATTTTAAGGCGGGGAATATGTATCGCTTCAAACGGGGAAATGATAATGTGTCATAAGTATAAAGAATACCTTTTAATCAAATAAATAAACCTCTGTATAATTATTACAGTTAAATTAAAGGAGCGTTCTTATGAAAAATATTCTACTTGCTATTCTTACATTCATTATTATCTCTCCTTTTGTACTTGCCCAAAATGAATATGACGAGTATCAGATCTGGCTTGAAGAATTTGGCGAAGTAAAAGGCACCCAGCTGCTCTCAGGTTCGGATCCCGTTTCTGAGGGATCGACGTGGACAAGCATTGCCGATGCACCAAATGTATTTGGCAGATCCACTGCAGGTGTGATCGGGGACTATCTTTACATTCATACTTCGCAAAGCCTGAACTCACTGGCAATTGCACTTTATCTTCCAACTATGACCTGGGTTGCTTCAACTTCCTGTCTATATCCATCATTCAACAATGCTTATTGCGTTGCTAACGGAGAGCTTTACAAATTGTCCGGTTCCGGTTTTGAAAAATTTACTCCTGCCGGTGACGGTACAGGAACCTGGACAGGCTTAACTAATGGACCTTCAACTATAACTAATGCTCAGAACTCCATGACGTGGGATGGCGGAAGTTATATTTACGTCCAGAGTTCATCAACTTCATCTCCTTATACATCTTATCTTCAGAGGTATCATATAACAAACGGAACCTGGGAAGCAAGAACAGGCTCCACATATCCAAGAAGATATGCCGGTATGACTTACCTTAACGGATTTATTTATATGATAGGCGGATTATTGAGTGATGGTTCTCCGGCTAATATCTGCCAGAAGTATGATGTTGCAACCGATACCTGGTCACAAATTGCTTCAGCTCCCGAAGTGCTGAACTTTACAAAATGGACAGTAACTAACGACGGTTATTATGTTTACTTAGTTGGTTCCGGTGGAGGTTATTCAAGCTGGCCTTTATCGGACAAAGTCTATTACTACGATCCGGTTGCAGACATATGGACTTTTGAAAGCACTCTTCCTGCGCCACGAGGGCTTGCAATGGGTCTTTTTGTCCCCGGTTACTTTAGAATGTTCTTCGGTGGTGGAAACGATGGTACAAGTGGAACTGCTTATCAGAATGATTGCTGGGAAGGAACCGGTGGTCCCTATATTCCTGTTGAACTTGCTTCCCTCACTGCTGAAGCCTCGGGAAACAATGTACTGCTAAGCTGGATGACAGCTACTGAAACTAATAATTCACATTTCGCTGTTGAAAGAAGTGCTGATAATAAAAGCTTCACACAGATCGGCTCTGTAAAAGGATTTGGAACAACAACCACTCCGCAATATTATACCTTTAAAGATGAAAACCTTTCTGCAGGTAATTACTTTTACAGATTAAAGCAGTTTGACATCGACGGTAAGTTCAGATATTCACAGATTGTGGAAACTCAGATTGCACCGGCAGGATTTTCACTTGAGCAGAATTATCCGAATCCATTTAATCCATCTACAAAGATTAAATTTTCGATTCCGCAAAATCCGGTTTCCGGTTTTACGAACGTCACTCTGAAAATCTATGATATGCTTGGAAATGAAATTGCTGTTCTTGTAAATGAGAACAAACCTTCAGGCATTTATGAAATCAGTTTTGATGCTTCCGGGCTTTCAAGCGGAATCTATTTCTATAAGCTTCAGGCCGGGGCGATGTCCGAAATCAGAAAGATGACCTTACTCAGATAAAATCCTTTGAACTTAAAATTATCCGGAAATAATCCGATTATAAAAAATCCCGGTCTACTGATCGGGATTTTTATTTATCACTGATTCAATTTTACTTCAGGATATCATCTTTGATTTCTTTCGGCGGATGCTCATGAAACGGGTGATGATCGGTCTCTTCTTCTTCTTTTATCACCACCGATGCCAGGATAGATATTACAAGCGTTGCAAGTATCACAATCAGTGAAGTCTGTACAGGAATATGCAGCCAGCCCGATATCAGCATTTTTACACCGATAAAAAGAAGGATAAATGATATTCCGTATTTCAAATAACGAAACAGGTTCAGTATACCGGATAATGCAAAGAATAAAGACCGCAGTCCAAGTATTGCAAAAAGATTTGAAGTAATTGCTATGAAAGGATTTTGTGTAATTGCAAGTACAGCCGGGATTGAATCAATTGCAAAAACCAGATCTGTTGATTCAAGCAGGACTACAGTGATAAACGCAACGGTCGCATAAAGCTGTCCGTTTTCTCTTACAAAGAAATGATCACTGCCCACATCAGTTTTTATCTTGAATATTTTCTTTGCCGCTTTAACAAAAATATTATGATCGGGATGTATCTCTTCTTCTTTTGAAAGAAACATTTTTATTGCCGTGAATACAAGCACCGCACCAAGCAGGTAAATCATAAAGTGAAATGCTTTTATTAATTCAACCCCTGCGATAATGAATAATATTCTCAGTACAACTGCACCAATAATTCCCCACTTAAGAATTCTTGGCTGATTCTTTTCTTTTATTCCCATCATCGTAAAAATCAGGATGAACACAAAAAGATTATCAACTGATAAAGAATACTCAATCAGGTAGCCGGTAATAAATTCGAATGCTCTTATGTTTCCTTCAGGATAGAAAAAGTAAATTGCAGCCCCAAAAAGAAGTGCAGTTGTTATCCACAATGCAGTCCACGTAAGCGCTGTTCTGACTTTTATTTTTCCTTTGCGATGGTCCGTTACATACATATCAATCGTGAAAACAAGTATGAACAGGACTACAAAAACCCCCCAGAGAATAGTTTCGACATCCATTATTAAACTCCGGTTTCTTTACTAACGATGTTTTCAGAAAAGAAATACACTTCAGATAAAATAATTTTCTGAAGCAGTTTTTTAATTAGCCGGCTTAAGTAATTTGCTCAGCACACCTCGCTGTTAAAAGCACACACTTCAGGGCGGCTGCAAATGCCTTAATTCAGCAGGTTCAGGCTTAAAACTGATTCATCAAAAAAGCAGCACTAAAATAATCTTTATTCTTATAATAAAAACGACATTAAAATACCGGCTGCTACTGCTGAACCAATCACACCGGCTACATTCGGAGCCATTGCATGCATAAGCAGATGATTGGTATTATCGTATTGAAGCCCGATTATTTGTGATACCCGCGCGCTGTCGGGCACAGCAGATACACCTGCATTTCCGATGAGCGGATTGATTTTGTTTTCTTCGCTGAGAAACAGGTTCATAACTTTTGCGAAAAACACACCGCCGAACGTTGCAATCATAAATGAAATTGCACCAAGTGCAAATATCCCTACTGATTGCGGTGTGAGAAAAGTTGTAGCCTGAGTTGAAGCACCAACAGTAATTCCAATTAAAATTGTTACGATATCAATCATAGGACCTTTGGCTGTTTCTGCCAGTCTTTTAGTTACTCCGCTTTCTTTCAGAAGATTTCCGAAGAATAACATGCCCAGCAGCGGCAACGCACTTGGAGTTAAAAAAGAAGTCAGAATTAATCCAATAATCGGGAAAAGCACCTTCTCGGTTTTTGAAACTGACCGCGGGGGTTTCATCCTTATTCGTCTTTCTTTATCGGTGGTTAACAGTTTCATTATCGGCGGCTGAATAACAGGTACTAATGCCATATATGAATATGCAGAAACTGCGATTGCACCAACCAGTTCAGGTGCGAGCTTTGAGGCAAGAAAAATTGCAGTCGGTCCATCCGCACCCCCGATAATGCCAATTGATGCTGCCTGCTCAGGCATAAATCCAAGCATTAATGCAAGCATATATGCACCAAATATTCCAAGCTGAGCTGCAGCACCCAGCAGTATGAGTTTCGGATTTGAAAGCAACGTTGAAAAATCGGTCATTGCTCCTATACCCAGGAAAATCAAAGGCGGGTAAATGCCTTTTATTACTCCGAAGTAAAGATAATTCATTACGCTTCCGGGTTCGTAAATACCCAGTTGTAAATTTGCACCCTGCAAAAAAGGAATGTTCCCGATCAGTATTCCAAACCCGATCGGAACCAGTAGAAGAGGTTCATATTCTTTTGCGATTGCAAGGTATATAAAGGCAAGCCCTACAAGAATCATAATAATATGACCATAAGTCATATTTGCAAAAGCAGTGTAGTGAACAAACTGCTCAATTCCATGCTTTAGGAATTCATAGAATCTATCCATAGTTACTCACCAATCTCGATTAGAATATCACCTTCAAGAACACTATCACCTTTTCTGACCTTTATTAACTTAATAGTGCCTGCTTTATCAGCATTAATATTGTTTTCCATTTTCATTGCTTCGAGAGTAATCAGCTTGGTTCCGGGGGTGACCCTGTCGCCTTCTTTTACGTGAACATCAAGAATTACTCCCGGCAAAGGTGATTTAATATGACCGGCGCCTTTAGGTGCTGTCGGTGCGCTTGTTTTTAGCTGTGAAGGTGCCGTATCGGTTGATGGTACTGCAACCGAACGCACTAATTTGGGCGTTTTAGTCGAAGATATTTTTCTGTCTACTTCAACTTTATAAATAGTCCCGTTTACTTCTATCTCAGCAATGTTCTCTTCTACGTCGAGAACTTTTACATCGTATTTATTTCCCTGGATTGTAAACTTAAAATTTTTCATCTCTGATCTTCCTTATCTTGGATGTTGTCTTAAACCGTATATTTTAGAACTCCACGGCGAGTAAATTTTTGATGCCCTGTTGATTGTTAGTATCGCTGTCTCTTCATCGTGCACTTCCTGGAAGTACAGATGAAGCGCCATTGCTATTGCAGCATTTACTTCGCCCGGGATTGAAATGTCTTTCTTCTCTTTGTCTATTATACCCTCCCTGCGCAGCAATCTTCTTAGTTTAAGTGTCAGTACTTTTGAAATATTGTAAAACACAAGATACAAAAGCAGAAGCGCTATGAACACAATTACATACCCGATAACTGTCATCCCTAATCCATAGGGATCAACCTGCTTAAAGAATTCTGATTTACCTGTTTTGCTTAATGTATCTGTTATTGCCTGCTGTGTTTGTAAAAGTAACATTTGTATTCTCATTAAAGTGGAATGTTTGAATGTTTCTTCGGAGGATTTATATCCTTCTTTGTTTTAAGTGATTCCAGTGCTCTTATCACTCTGAATCTTGTATTACGCGGTTCTATTACATCATCAATATAACCGTATTTAGCTGCTACGTAAGGGGTAGCAAATTTCTTTTTGTACTCTTCTTCTTTTGACTGCAGAAACTTCATTCTCTCTTCAAGATCCTGGATATCTTTGTATTCCTTGCTGTAAAGAATTTCGATTGCACCTTTTGGACCCATAACTGCTATTTCAGCACCGGGCCACGAATAGTTAATATCACCGCGAAGATGTTTCGAGCTCATTACATCATACGCGCCGCCGTATGCTTTCCTTAATATCACAGTAACTTTGGGCACGGTTGCTTCTCCGTATGCAAACAAGAGTTTTGCACCGTGAATTATTATTCCTCCGTATTCCTGTGCGGTGCCGGGTAAAAATCCCGGAACATCAACAAATGTTACTATCGGTACATTGAATGCATCACAGAACCTGACAAACCTTGCAGCTTTTCTTGAAGAATTAATATCGAGAACTCCGGCAAGATAGTTTGGTTGATTTGCTACTATTCCCACGGGCATTCCGTTAAATCTTGCAAACCCGGTAATAATGTTCGGTGCAAAATGTCTCCCGACTTCAAGGAATTCATTATAGTCTACAACGGCGTGAACAACATCTTTAACGTCATAAGGTTTACCCGGATTTTCAGGAACTATTTCATTCAAATGATCTTCAAGCCGGTCTATCGGATCGTTGCAGGGAATGATCGGCGGGTCTTCCAGATTATTCTGCGGCAGATAGCTTAATAGTTTTCTTATAAGCTGAATTCCTTCTTCTTCTGTGTCGGCTACAAAATGAGTAACACCTGACTTTGAACCGTGAACCATCGCACCGCCAAGCTGTTCTTCATCCACAACTTCGCCCGTAACGGTTTTTACAACCTTCGGTCCGGTTACGAACATATAGCTTGTTTCCTTCGACATAATAATGAAGTCGGTTAATGCAGGTGAGTAAACTGCGCCGCCTGCACAGGGACCAAATACCGCAGAGATTTGCGGAACCACTCCCGATGCTAAAATATTCCTTTGAAATATTTCTGCGTAGCCGCCAAGACTTTTTACACCTTCCTGTATTCTTGCACCGCCGCTGTCGTTTATTCCGATTATCGGGGCACCAACTTTCATTGCCTTGTCCATTATCTTGCAAATCTTTTGTGCATACATTTCTGAAAGCGAACCGCCGAACACCGTAAAGTCCTGCGAAAAAACATAAACAAGTCTTCCGTCAATTGTTCCGTAGCCTGTAACTACTCCATCGGAGAGATATGTTTCTTTATCCAGTCCAAAATCGATGCTTCTGTGTGATACAAACATATCGAACTCTTCAAAGCTTCCTTCATCAAGAAGCAGATCGATACGTTCGCGTGCAGTAAGCTTGCCTTTTTTATGCTGCGAGTCAATTCTTTTTTCACCCCCGCCAAGCCTTGCCTGGTCCCTGAGCGCCATCAATTCTTTTATTTTATCCTGTATTGCCATTTGTAATTTTCCAATGATTAAAATTAAGTAGAGTTATTTTTATCGCATTAAAACATCAATCCGGTTTTTCGCATAGTTCGGTAAGCACACCGAATGTTGATTTTGGATGAAGAAAAGCAATGTTCAATCCTTCGGCGCCTTTGCGTGCGTGCTCGTCAATTAACTGCACACCTTTTGATTTCACCTGCTGAAGTTTTTCTTCAAGTCCCTTTACAGCAAATGCGATG
Source organism: Ignavibacteriaceae bacterium (assembly GCA_013388525.1). The sequence continues at coordinate 7,118 of JACAFA010000175.1, forward strand.
TGGTGAATGCCTTCTCCTTTTTTTTCAATGAATTTTCCGATCGGACCCTCGGGTGATGTTGATTCCAGGAGCTCGATCTTTGTCTGCCCCACCATAAAAAATGCAGTCTTTACTTTCTGATCGGCTACTTCTTCAACGGCGTAGCATTTAAGCCCGAGCACTTCTTCATAATACCTGATTGATTCGTTAAGATTTTTAACTGCGATTCCAATATGTTCAATGTGAGATATACTCATAATTCCTCTTTGATTTACTCATTTAACACTGCGCAAAAATTGAGCAGATCCAATTATTTGGTCATTTATCGCCCTGACTTGGCAAACCATATGCCACGGGCAATTATTAACCAGGTTGTGTTTAAGTAATCTATGTAATGATTTTTTTTTCTGAAATGCTGTATCATTTATTTTATTTCTAAATAGTGAGAAAAGTTTAATCAGTACTAAGAAGATAAAATCGATCATAATTCATTTGGTGGTATTGCTTTATTGTTGAATTGTTGCATTGTTACATTGTTTTATTGTTTAATTGCTGTATTGTTACATTGTTGCATTGTTTAATAGCTTTTATCCAGCATCCAGCATCCAGCATCCAGTATCCAGCATCAGGCATCCAGCATCCAGTATCCAGCATCCAGTATCCCGCATCCCGCTCGTTAACACAAAATTAATATTCCCGAGAGTTGGACTTTGTAAACCTCTTTGTTTAATTTTTGGTGGACGATAATTGCTTTCCTTTTTATTCCAGGTTAAGCACCCGTTTTCTCAACTGTGTTTGAAATTAACATATTATATTATTCATCTTAGTGAGGGACTTATGAAAAAATTTTGGTTACTGATTTTTATCGGTATATTAACTTCTCAATTCATCTCTGCTCAAACAACTGTTTTTTCTGATAATTTTAATACCAGCCAAGGTACATCTTATACTACTTCTGGGGTTATTGGATCCAGCAGCTGGACTGTTAATCGTTCCGGAGATGACTGGGGAGGAAAAATTGATCAATCTCAATTAGATTTAACAAATGATGCGTCTACAACATCAAATAGTAATGGTTGGGTTTTCGTTAACACATCTACTTCTTCATTTAGTTTACCTTATAATACAACTTTAAGTTTAAATACTGGTTTAGTTACCTGGAATTTTAATATGAGGCAAATAAGATCTGATCCATCAGGATTTGGAAGTGGTAATTATGGTGTTGCTTTCATTTTAGCAGGTTCATCTCAAACAGCTAATAATACTGGTAGTGGTTATGCTGTTGTTTTAGGACAAAGTGGTTCTACTGACCCGATTCGGCTTGCTTCCTACAATAACGGATTGGCAGGAACCCTTACGAATATCATCAGTTCAAATACGTCTGGCTTAACTGATTTTGGTGCAGAATATTTAAGTATTAGGGTAACTTACGATCCATCAACTAATCAATGGGAATTATTTTTAAGAAATGATGGAGGATCCGGTTTCACCGATCCAACAACTGGCACTTTAACCTCACAGGGAACAGCGACGGACAGTACATATACTGGTTCATCTCTGGGTTATCTAGGTGGTTACTGGCAAGGTTCAACAACCGCTAATCAAACTGCTTTTTTTGACAACGTGAGTGTCATTGTAAATAATGTTGCCTCTCCTACAATTACTGTCTCTCCTTCATCCTTATCCGGATTCACTTATGTAGAAGGCTCAGGACCATCGACTTCGCAGTCTTATAATTTAAGCGGCAGTAATTTATCACCTGCAGCCGGAAATCTGACAGTTACAGGTACTACAAATTATGAGGTATCAACTGACAACAGCACTTTCAGCGGAAGCGTGAATGTTGCTTACACAGGAGGAACTTTAAGTGCAACCCCAATTTATGTGAGATTAAAAGCCGGATTAACCGCTGGAACTTACAACGGCGAAAATGTTGCCAACTCAGGCGGAAGTGCTACAACTCAAAATGTAACTTGTAATGGAAGTGTAACCCCTAGTGAACCCACTAATCATGCAACTTCTTTTTCAGGTTCATTGGGCAGCCGTACTTACAGTAATATTGTTTTAACCTGGACGGATGCTTCAGGAGGTATAGTGCCCGATGGTTACCTTATTAAAGTAAGTAACGTAGGTTATGGAAGTATATCAGATCCTGTTGATGGTACTGCTGAAACAAATAAGTTATTTGTACAAAATGTGAATCAGGGAGTACAAACAGCATCCTTTACTGAGTTAACCGGAAGTACCACTTATTATTTTAAGATTTATCCTTATAAAGGAAGCGGTTCAAATATTAATTATAAAACTGATGGAACTGTACCACAATTTAGTTTACCGACAAGTGCTCTCCCTTCAGGTTTGCTTTTTGAACATAACTTCGATTATGGAAGCAACATTGCTGATTATGGCTGGTCATTACATAGCGGCGGTAGCACTCCCATAAACACAACATCTGGTTTAACTTACACCGGCTACATTTCTTCAGGAATTGGGAATGCTGCCAATATCACTGGAACATCCGATGATCTTAATCAGGGATTTGTTGATCAAAATTCCAGTGGTTCAATTTACTTATCAGCTTTGGTCAGTGTAACAGAAGCAGCTGATAATATTACTGGTGATTATTTTCTACATTTAGGTGATAGAACAGATCCTACAACCTTCACATCTTTTTGTGCAAGAGTTTTTGCCAGAGTTGATGCAAGCGGCAATGTTAATTTTGGCTTATCGAATACTAGTACTGCTACATGGGGCGCAACTAATTATTTAAAGAATACAACTTACTTATTAACAGTTAAATATGCTTTAAATACATCAGGAAACGATGATGCAAGCTTATGGATTTTCTCGTCTGGTGTTCCGTCAGACGAAATCGCTGCAGGTACTCCCGAAGTTTCAATAACCGGTCAGACAGGACAAGATATTGTGGACGCAATTGGTTTAAGGCAAGCTTCATCAAATCAACCTGATTTAATATTAGATGGAATCAGAATTTCTACAAGCTGGTCTCAGGCTCCTCTCCCCGTTGAGCTGACATCATTCACAGGAACAGCGAAAGGCAAAGTAGTAAGTCTCAACTGGTCAACAAAGACAGAAGTAAACAACTACGGATTTGAGATACTGCGCTCAGATAAAACCGGAGAGTGGGAGAAGATAGGATTTGTAGCAGGTTCAGGGAACAGCAACTCGCCGAAAGAATACAGCTACACAGACAGCAAAACCACAGGCTACGGAAAGTACTCCTACAAGCTGAAACAAATCGACAACGATGGAAAATACACTTACACAAAAGAAGTAGAAGTAGATCTGGGCATAGTAAAAGAATACGAGCTGAGTCAGAACTATCCGAATCCATTCAATCCGTCGACAGTGATAAGATACGCAATACCACAGTCAGGTAATGTAAAGCTGAGTGTGTACAACATACTTGGACAGGAAGTAAAAGTGCTGACAGAAGGATACAAAGAAGCAGGATCGTATGAAGTAACATTCGATGGAGAAGGATTAGGAAGCGGATTGTACATCTACAAACTAGA
>JACAFA010000249.1 GCA_013388525.1 Ignavibacteriaceae bacterium
AAAAACACAGAAGCAGATTTTGGTTACTATAAAATATTTTATGATACAACTAAGAATTTCCAGGTAGATTCAACAAAGTTAATCAGTTCACAGCCAGATACGTTTTATTATTTTGTAATTCCACCTGAAACTGATAGTCTTTACTTTAAACTTACGGCGGTAGATAACCAGGGAAACGAATCAAACCCATCGGAAGAAGTCGGAGTATTGATTACTTCGGTGAAAGACGAATGGAAACCGGTTAACAATTATATTCTTTACCAGAACTATCCGAATCCATTCAATCCAAGTACAAAGATAGGATATAAATTAAAAGAGAAAGGATATGTAAAGTTGTATGTTTATGATGTGAAGGGAGAGTTGGTTTCTGTGTTGGTAAATGAAGTCCAGGAAGCAGGGTATTATGAAGTAGAATTTGATACCGGATCCCCGATGCCGGATACCGGAATCCGGAATCTGGCATCTGGAGTATACATCTATCAAATATTCGTAAGTAATGAAAACCGGATACCTGTTTTTTCAGATATCAAGAAGATGGTGTTTATTAAATGATTTTATCAGTTAATAAACAATCTCGGTCCGATTTATCGGAACGGATTGCTGGTCAAGTAACGCAGTTGGAACTACTTCCGGGAAACCTCCGAGGTTAGAGACCCTATTAAGCTTCCTTAACCTCGGAGGTTATGGAGCGAATGTTCTTTGAAAAAAAATAAAACAAAAAATTGAGGCTGACCAAAATGTAGCACAGATTACTAATCTGTGTTACGGCAAATTTAGCTTTTCGATCAGCCTTGAGGAAAAACTAAATAACATAATTTCAAACCCGCCTGGTTCTTATTCCCTTCCCCTTGGGAAGGGTTAGGGATAGGCCAATCAATGGAGGACTTATGAAACAAAAAACTCATCATCCTGTCTCGGCTCGACAAAGGCGAGACGGACTGTATTACCTGTATTATCCACGAGGCTGGATAATAGTAGCTTTGCTGTTGTTCAGTGCAATAGTTATGGCACAAGAACAGACACCGCCAGGCGGTGAGTTTATAGTTGGTGCACCATTTTCTGGAATATTGGAACGACGAATTGAATCAATTTATTATGACACTTTCTACAATTCAGGGATGAACACAATATTTCAGTATGCAGTCAACGGAGCATCTGGTAATCAAGGTTTACTGGAAAGATATAATGTATTAGCAGTCAACCACGATGCGCTTGATTGGATTGGTTATTATTCAACCTGCTACTACACAAGGTGGCAAGCAGAGCAGGATCAGACTGATCCGGAAAGAGTCGGAGTAAAACACGTTGGCGGTCAGATTTGGTTATGGCACGATACATTATCCTGGTCAACGCGTAATCTGATAGCACCTGCTTGCTCACTTATTTACGGACCACATTACAGACAGGACAACAGGTATAAAAGCTGGGCACATGGTGATCGCCACGATGTTGATTATTATGTAAGATTTAATATGGCGCTTGACAATTCTAGTTCTGCAGATTCGAGCCTCCCTGTATGTAAAATAAAGGTTGTTTATAGATATGCTGAGGAATATCCGTCCGGTAGCTGGGAAATATTTGAAGATACATTCTTAGAAAGAACATTAACGGTAGGTGATTTTCCTCAGGGAGGATACTTTAAATACTTTTATTTTGAACCAGTTCAGTATTACGAATATCCTGAAAAATTTATTTTACCTGAGTATGCTGGTAAATTAATCGATCCTGAGCCACCCGATACTATCACATATAACGATTCAGAAGCTGGATTGGGAATACAGTTCCGGGTAGATTGGCTTATAGACAGTAATGAGGAATCAGGTTTAACTCTTTATGTTGATCACATCGAGGTTTTTGATAGGGATTGGTGGGATTATGTTTTATATCCTAATTTAGTAGCAGATAGCATACAAATATATGCAAGTAGATATTCTAACTGGTCAAACATTAAATACTTCACAGGACACGACGAACCATACTCAATAGATGCATTTGCACCAATAAGGATAGTTGACTCGTTGTTGGAGATTTCCCAAAATCCTCGTCTACTCATAGTCTTCAATCCATACTGGACTTATAACAATAAAATTAACGGCGATACATTGCTATGCCAGTTTGTAAGAATGGCAAAACCGGAAAAGCTAGTAATAGATTTTTATCCTTTTACCCCTGAATATCTTTTCAGGTTTGTTGATGCAGAGGCATTGAGATTCAGATTTCAGCTATGTCACACTTTACAGCCGGGTTTCTGGTATATGGCGCAGGCGTTTGGTGAGTTTTATGAATATGAACAAAATAATTGGATACCCTTGGTTTGGCGTTATCCTGAAGATGAAGAATTAAAAGCATCAGTTATGCTTGCACTTGCACACGGTTCAAAAGGATTGTTTTTTTTGATTTACGACTCCTGGAAATATCGTGGTGCTGATTATGGTTTGGAATATGATACATATTATCAGAAAGGATTAGTTGATACATTGGATGAAAATAACCAACTTAATCCTACACCTCTATGGTATTATTTAAAAGATAACCTTATTCCACGCCTAAAAGGCAAACTTGGTAACACTTTGATGAATTTGAATTATACCGGTGAATATTTACAATTACAACGAAAAGAAAACGAGAGTCCACCGCCACCGGTTGAACATAATTATTTAATTTTA
>JACAFA010000327.1 GCA_013388525.1 Ignavibacteriaceae bacterium
AATTTGAATTTAAAACAGATAAAACATTTTCTACGAAGCTATTCAGTGAATTAATTTTTGAAATATCAAGCTGCAAATATTCAGCCTTTCTTCCTTTGCTTTTAATTTGAGAGGTTACCTGTTCTGCCCCTTCTTTATATGTATTGTAAGTTAGAATAACATCCAATCCGCGGTCAGCAAGAGATAATGCCATATCTTTTCCAAGTCCGCGGCTGCCGCCCGTAACTAAAGCTATTTTGTTGCTCATAAATTCTCCTTTAGAATTTTTAGCACAAAGATATTTTGCCGGATAGGAAATTTTATGGTGAGAAGTTCAGAATTTTTATGGTATTAAGTTCAGACTTTTTTCTTTTGATTTGCTTCACGGAATTTTTTTGGTGTCATTCCGGTGTAACTCTTAAAAAATTTAGTAAAGTTAGAGGGATCAAATGTAAGATGCCGTGCAATTGATGAAATTGATTTGTCAGAGGACAAAATAAGTTCTTTGGAAATTTTGATTAATCTTTCTTCATACAAATCACACGGCGATTTTCCTAAAACATCCTGAATTGTGTTGCTTAAATGTTTCGGATGAATGAATAATAATCCGGCAATATCCTTTATCTGCAAAGTTTTATTTGCTCTTCCGTTCTTAAGATCATCAATGTGTTTATCCAGATGAAAAAGATATTGTCTTACAATTTCTTTTGGTCTTACTGAGTTTTTTGTTTCGGGTATTTTTTTCAAGACTTAAAAATTGAATTTTGATAATGAGTTTATTTCTTTCCAAACAATCCGCCAAGCAAATCAGAAGCCTGGCTTAGAATGTCACCTTCCGGAACTTTACCATTCGGAGTTAATTTATCAACAACATCCGGAAGCAAATTTGAAAGTTGTGAAGTTAAAGTATTGCTATCCATTCCAAGTTTTGATGCAAGGTTACTAATTGTATCATTGCCCAGAACATTTTTAAGCTGATCTCCGGATACAGGAAGATTTTTTCCTGTGCTCACCCAGGAACCTATAACATCGCCAAGTCCTTTTGCATCAAACTGGCTGATAAGGTTTTGCAAGCCGCCTTGTCCTCCAAGCAAGTTCATTACAGATGACATCAAATCATCTTTTTTATCACCACCGCCAAGTGCTGATTGAATTGTGTTTAGTATGTCCATTGGATTTCCTTTCTGTTAATGAAAAAATCAAATTTGATTGAATAATAAGTTATGAAATAAAGAAATCAAAAAACTTACAGAGGAATAATTAACAGAAATTTAATATTTCATATTTGGTTAAGTTTTTTCGAAAGCTTTTCTTCCAGCTTTATAATTTGTTCTTTCAGATTTCTGATATCGTTTCTGAGTTCTTCATTCTCGTCCTGAATTATATCTTCTATTTTGTTTGTTTCCTGAATGCTAATCTTTTGCTGAATCTCTGACATAGTGTTAACAACTATTGCAATAAAAATATTAAGCGTTGTATAGGAGGCAATAAGAATAAAAGAAATGAAATAAACATTTGAAAAAGGATATCTCGCACTAATTGTTCTGGCAATGTCTGCCCAGCCTTCGAGAGTCATTATCTGGAAAAGAGAAAACATTGATGCCCAGATGGTTCCAAACCACTCCGAATATGAAGACCCAAATAATTTTGTTCCGATAACTGAGAAAACATAGAACACGAGTGTAAGTAAAACAAAAATCCATCCGATACTTGGAAG
>JACAFA010000097.1 GCA_013388525.1 Ignavibacteriaceae bacterium
CTATCCGGCGAAGTCTATTATCCTACTGAAGAAATAGTAAAAAGAGCTCACGCTAAATGCGAGGAACTTTATAAATCAGCTGAAAAAGATTATTTAGGCTTTTGGGAAAAAGAAGCAAGCGAACTTCATTGGTTTAAAAAGTGGGATAAAGTTCTGGATGATTCAAAGAAACCATTTTACAAGTGGTTCATTAATGGAAAGACAAACATCGCCTACAACTGCCTCGATGTTCACTGCGAAACATTCAGAAGAAATAAAGTTGCTTTGATATGGGAAGGGGAGAATGGTGATTTCAGATCTTTGTCTTACTTTGCGCTAAAAAGAGAAACCTGCCGGTTTGCAAATGTGCTTCGCAGTCTAGGTGTAAAAAAAGGTGATAGAGTAACAATCTATATGGGAAGAATTCCTGAAATTGTTACTGCGATGCTTGCCTGTGCACGCATTGGTGCAATTCACTCAGTTGTTTATGGTGGATTTTCTGTTGAAGCTCTCCACGAACGATTGGAAGACAGCCAATCAAAAATTTTAATTGTAGCAGATGGTGCATTTCAAAGAGGAAAAATTGTCGAGCTTAAAAAGATTGCTGATGAAGCACTTCAGCGCGCTGCAACTGTTGAGAGTGTACTTGTTGTTAAAAGAACCGGTCACGAAGTCAATATGGAATTCGGCAGAGATATGTGGTACCACGAATTAATGTCATTACCAATTGCCGGAAATAGTTGTGATATTGAAGAAATGGATGCAGAAGATCCGCTTTATCTTCTTTACACTTCAGGTACAACAGGAAAACCAAAAGCAATTATGCACACACACGGCGGCTATATGGTTGGAACGTACACAACTTTAAAATATGTTTTTGATATTCACGAAGAAGACCGTTTCTGGTGTGCCGCAGATCCCGGCTGGGTGACAGGACACAGCTACATAGTTTATGGACCACTACTGAATGGGGCAACATCATTTATGTACGAAGGTGCACCGACTTATCCGTATCCCAGCCGATGGTGGGGAATGATTGAAAAATATGGAATCAATATTCTCTACACTGCACCGACGGCTATCAGAGGATTTATGAGATTCGGTGATGCGTGGGTCAAACGTCACAATCTTTCTTCATTAAGATTATTAGGAAGCGTTGGCGA
>JACAFA010000261.1 GCA_013388525.1 Ignavibacteriaceae bacterium
AAAGAAACCGATACCGAAACTCTTACAGAAAACGATCAGGTTTTTGTGAAAGATGGTGACCGTTGCTGGTTCGTAAAGCTGGAAAAAATCAGACTGTTTGAATCAGAAGGAAATTATGTTCGGCTTTTCTTTGAAGATAATAAACCGCTCATTCTTCGAACACTAAATTACCTTGATGAAAGACTTGACAGCAAAGTTTTCTTTCGTGCAAACAGGAAACACATTATCAATCTTAAATGGGTTGATTCGATTGAGCCCTGGTTGAACGGCGGCTTGCTCGTTAAGCTAAAAGATGGTCACAAAGTTGAAGTCTCACGAAGACAGGCAGTTAAGTTTAAAGATATGCTGAGCTTGTAACCCGTGCCCCTGTCATTGCGAGGATCCGCCAAAGGCGGAGACGAAGCAATCTTATAAAAACGAGTGAGATTGCTTCTCCCGCTAAAGCGGGATCGCAATGACAATTCGGATGCTTAATTAAACAACTCCCACGCTATTCCAAATTTTATATTTCTTACCGGCATTGGGTAATACGGAGTGATGTAGTACTCATTGCCGAACAAATTCTCCCACTGAAAATAAAAGATTGCAACTTTCTGAATCTCACCAGCTAAATTGAAATCGAGTTTGTTGGTAGGATCAACTCCTCCAGCTGGTTGTATATTCCCACCCTCAAATGTATAATAGCCTGAAGAAAATTCACCGGTATAATAAAATCTGAAACCCGCCTTCAAATCTAGATTTTCATTGAAGAATAGATCATTAACATAAAGTCCACCAATGAATTGCCATTCCGGGATACTTCTTGAATACTTAAAGTAATACGAAGTGTTCGTCTCCAGAAGAAATAACCAAAATTCATATTTTAATAATAATCCCAAACCTTGTGCTTTATTAGTTTGAGTTACTTCCAACGGTACTGGGCCATAAAATATTTCGGGCTTATATAAATTATAATCCGTATCAAAATACTTGAAGTCAATAAATAAATTGTAATAGTAAAACATCGCGCCAGCTTCAAGAGTACCTGCATCTTGCGAATTATAATTTTCATAACTGGAGGTACCGAGATAAAATTTTAATTTATTATGTAGTCTATAATTCAAATCAATTCCAATGCCCGATCTTCCCAAATTATAATCTCCAGTAGTTAAACTGTTGTATCGATAAAATGCTGAGGCTTGAAAGTTGTCATCAAGTAAATATAAAGTGAATAATCCTCCAATATTAAAAACGTCAAGTGTTAGATTTTCATTGTTTTCATAAAATATAAATCCATTTTGATTTTTTAGATTTTTATCCATATTGGAGTTACTCTCATAAGATGAAAGTAATTGAAATGAAATAGAACTTATTCTTTGGTAGTAATTAATTTGTCCTCCAGAAGCTTTTTCCTCTATATCCCTTGAAATATTAATGCTATCTTGTTCGTCTCTCAACTCATCGAGCCCATACCTGTAATAGATAGATAAATCCAACTGAGAATTATCAAAAGGTTTTGCAAGTGTTCTCAATCCAACATTGTGCTGTAATACATCGAGCTTTTGGTTTGGATATAAAACCGGCGCGAAAATCGGGTCGTAAAGATCAGCGTTCGGATCATCAGAACTTCTGCTGAGGCTGTCATAATCAACACCGCCGTTCAACCCCTGCTCTTTATCTACATAGTAATAATATGCTTGCAGATTAACCGAGTTCGATAAAAAGTATTTTAACTTAGTGTTAAACTGCCAGAGACTCAATTCAGTGTTCTTATAAGTTTCATCTTTAGATCTGTTAGTCAATTGAAAAGAATAATTCCATCTTTTTGCCAGCATCGCAGAAAACTTTCCATCAATCATTGCTTCGCCGTCGGGTCCCTCGTAATATCTTATACGCGCGTAGGGGACAGGTGGAATAAAATCTCTTGTTATAAAATTTACAGTAACTGGATTGTTATATGGACCATATAAAAATCCCCGCGGTGAAGGAACAATTTCAATCGAATCAATATTTTCACTCTGGATAAGATTGAGATCAAGCGAGTTTGTATATCTATAATTCCAGAATACACCATCCTGCAAATAGCTTATTCCGCTATTTCCGACTCCATAGATAAATGTTTCGTTTGGATATCCGATAAAGCCATAATCCTTTACGAAATTTAAGCTGAAGGACCTGAGAAGGTCACCGGTGTAACGGTATTGATCAAATAAAAAAGTTCTTTTATTAATGATTGTGCTTACATCTGTAAGAGGCATACCCTGAATTGGAAAGAGTGTATCAACTTTAACCGTTTTTGTTGTGATTAAAGAATCTGAAATAGCAGTTGTATCATTTACTGCGATAAAGTTCGTATCTGAGATGGACTGGATATTCTGATTTAATAAAGAATCCATTTCCTGGGGAAGGACGAAAACAGAAAAAAGTACGAATGATGAAAGAAGTTTTAACATTAATTGTACTTAAAGAAAATTTTCATAGTTAACATAGACAAAATAGAGAATTATTAAAGAGCAAAAAATCTTCTACCAATTTTGCCATGACCCTGCTAAAGCCGATTCTCATTCTGAGCCCTATTTATAAGGGTCTGAGCGTAATTATTTTTTAAAAAATAATTTTGTTTCAAATAAATATTAAGTATTTTTCGCCCTGTAAGTATCATTAACATTTAATCGGAGGGATCAACATGGCTAAATCAATGACGAAGAGTCAAATCATTGCACATCTTGCTGCCAAAACCAAAACCACAAAAAAAGTTTCATCCCAGTTTTTGGATGAGCTGGTTAAATTATCATACAAGGAAGCGAAGAGAGAATTCGTTCTTCCGGGACTTGGCAAGCTGAAAGTCGTTCAGAGAAACCAGAGAATGGGAAGAAACCCCGCCACCGGCGAGTCGATTTTAATTCCCGCAAAAAAAGTTTTGAAATTCAGAATTTCCAAAGCAGCTAAGGACGCAATCCTGAAATAATTTTTTGCGTTTTATTTTTAAGCGAAGGATAACAATTATTCTTCGCTTTTTTATTTTGTTCAGATTTATTTATTGATTCATAAATATCAGAGGAACAATTAAAATGTTCAGGCTTATTATTCTATCTGTTCCCTTTCTGATTTTACTTTTCCTCTCGTGCAATAATCAAACCAACTCAACCGAACTCAAACATTTTTCTGTTAGTGATCTTAACAGCATTGTTGCTAAATCAGGAATTAAAATTGATAAGAATGTTTCAAATGATGGTAATGGCTCATTAAGAATTGAAACGACAGAACCTGTTTCGGTTCCTCTTTATAATATTGATGATCTTCGTATTGAGAACGCACAACTGACTTATGAAGCTAAAGTAAAATCAGAAAATCTTGCAGGACAGGCTTATCTTGAAATGTGGTGCGTGTTCAAAGATAAAGGTGAATTCTTTTCGAGGGGATTTGATTCGGCAATCTCCGGAACAAATGATTGGAAGACAATCAAAACTGTTTTCTTACTTAGAAAAAATGAAATGCCCGACAAGATTAAGCTAAATGTAATTATAAATGGTATCGGTAAAATCTGGATAGATGACATTCGCTTATTGAAAAAAGATGAGTTTAATTTACAAAGTTGAAAAGAACCTTGATTCTTCTGAATTCATTGATGTATTGAACAGAAGCACTCTTGGTGAGGGCAGACCTGTTGATGATTTGGATCGTATTAAAAAGATGTGCCAAAATGCTAACCTGATTGTAACTGCCAGATTAAACGGAAATCTTATTGGTGTTGCAAGATCAGTTACGGATTTTGTTTACTGCACTTATCTATCATATCTGGCTGTTGACAAAGCATATCAGAAAAAAGGAATCGGAAAGAGATTAATTGAAGAAACAAAAAAGCAGACGCCACAGGCAAAGCTCATTTTACTTTCAGCTCCTGCGGCAATTGATTATTATCCAAAGATCGGGATGAAGAAGCACAATCAATGCTTTATTATTGATGACATAAGTGAGTTGAAATAAATTTAGTCTCTTTTTTTGAAACCTGAAGTTTGAGGAAATTTTCCCCTCATATCATTAACTTTGTCCAGCAATTCATAATTATTTGTTCAATCAATATCCGGTATAAATGAAAAACTTTTTAACCCTATTGCTTCTTGTTTTACTTACTTTTAGCTGTTCGCAAAATCACAATAAAAAAATTTATGATATCATCCAGCCTATAAACCTTGAAGAAGGGATTGAAAAAGAAATTGTTATCAGTGATTTGTTCTATGCGAAGCACTATAACTTAATTTTTACACCCAATGAAAATCTTATCGTTGAGCATGATACTGTTAACAACCTTTTAAAGTTAAAAGCAAGGGATGGTTTTACCGGACTTGATTTACTGGAGTTTACGTTTGAAAATCAACAATACTATATTCCATTCAAGCTGCAACAAAGGAAAAAATATCTTTTCACTTATAAACCGAAAGGAAAACCGAAGCAGGTAAATCTTTTTGGTCAATTCAACAGCTGGGACAGATCAAATCTGCCAATGAATGATTCAGATGGTGACGGTATTTATGTAATCAGTATTCCTTTGGATCCCGGTCGTTATGAATACAAATTTTTTGTAGATCGTCAGGAGCTGATTGACCCACAGAATCCTGTTAAAGTTCCAAACGGATTAGGAGACTACAACTCAGTGATAATAATTGAATCAGAAAAAGCCGATAAATTGTATCTTCACTCTTTGAATTATCAAGCTGAAGATCAAACAAAAAGATATAATTATTATCTGGAAGGATTTCATTCATCGTCAATACAAGAAACAGATATAGTTGCACTTTTAGATAATCAGAGAATCAACACCAGTCTGATTAAGGTTGAGGGAAATAAAATATCTCTGCTTTTCCCTGATGATCTTATTGAAGGCGAAAGATTAATAAGAGTTGCGGTACGAACAAATGGTAAATATTCAAACATTCAGACAACAAGAATAATTGACGGTAAACCTGTTGATAACAATTCTCCGCCTGGCTGGCACGATGCAATAATTTATTCGCTAATGATAGATCGCTTTAATAACGGCGATCTTTCGAATGATAATCCCATAACTCACGATTCTCTTTTTGCACCGGCAAATTATAATGGTGGTGACTTGCAGGGTTTAATCAACAAAATAAACGAAGGATATTTTAATCAGCTTGGGATTAATACTTTCTGGATTTCTCCAATAGTCGATAACACAAACAAAGCATACAGAGAATATCCACCGCCGCACAGATATTATACCGGTTATCACGGTTACTGGCCTGTTTCTCTGCAAAATGTAGAAGAACATTTCGGCGACTTGAACTTAGCAAAGGAATTTATCAGCAAAGCCCATCAAAATAATATTAAAGTACTTCTTGATTTTGTTGCTAACCACGTTCACGAAGAGCATCCTTTGTGGAAAGAACACCGCGATTGGTTTGGCGTTCTTGAGTTACCTGACGGAAGAAAAAATCTTCGTCTCTGGGATCAGTATCGTTTGACAACCTGGTTTGAACCTTATATGCCTTCTTTCGATTATGTTGGATCGAAAGATGCTCTGGAAACAATGACTGACAATGCAATCTGGTGGTTGACTGAAACCAATGCTGATGGTTTCAGACACGATGCTGTGAAGCATGTTCCGAATGAGTTCTGGCGATTGCTAACAAAAAAAATAAAAGAAAGAATAGAGATTCCTGATCAGACCATGGTTTATCAAATAGGTGAAACTTTCGGCGGATATGATTTGATTAGTTCCTATGTAAGCAATGGACAGCTTAGTTCACAATTTAATTTTAATCTTTATGATACTGCCATTCCTGTTTTTCTTGATACTGAAAGTTCATTTGAGCTTTTAGATAACCAGATGCAAAAAACTTTTCAGGTTTATGGCGTAAACCATCTGATGGGCAATCTTGTAAGCAGTCATGATAAGATTCGTTATATGGCTTATGCTGATGGTGATCTGGAAATAAACGACGGGAGAGCAAGTGAATTTGCGTGGACAAATCCACCTAAAGTTGATAATCCATCCAGTTATGACAAGCTCAAACTCCATCTTGCATACATCTTAACAATTCCGGGCGTTCCGGTGATTTATTACGGAGATGAAATTGGGATGACCGGGGCTTCCGATCCGGATAACAGAAGAATGATGAGATTTGATAATGATCTGAATGATTATGAGAAGCAGACATTCAAAGATGTTAGTAAATTGATTCACATCAGGAAAGATCATCCTGCATTAAGACACGGTGATTTCTTAACTCTTCAGGCTGATAAAAATATTTATGCTTATATAAGATCAGATATGAATGAGAGAATTCTAATCATTCTTAATAAAAGTGAACATGAAGCAGAAATAAACATTAGAGTTCCGGAGTTTTACAATATTAAAAAGGCAGAAAATATTCTAAGCAACCAGACAATAAAAATAATTGATAATAATATTTCTATTCGTGTGGGCGGAATAAGTTACCTAATAATTAAGCTTTCATAATTCATTCGATGAATCACACTATTTCTGTTGTCATTCCGAATTATAATGGGAAACATCTTCTCCAAACAAATCTGCCTTCAGTGTACACCTCTTTGCAATCTTCAGGAATATCTGACTTCGAAATAATTATTCCGGATGATGCTTCAACTGATAATTCTGTTCACTTTATAAAATCAAATTATCCTGAAATAATTTTAATAGAGAATAAAACCAACAAAGGATTTGCAGGAAATACAAATACCGGAATATTCAAAGCACAAAAGGAATTAGTGTTGATACTGAACTCAGATGTTAATCTTACAGAAGGATATTTCAAATCTCTCCTGAAATACTTTGATGAACCCGATACATTTGGAGTAACTGGCAGAATAATCGGACTCGACTCAGACAAAATTCAGGATGGAGCCAAATATCCTAAATATCATTTCGGCAATATATCTTCTACAACAAATTATATTTGTAAATACCGGACATCTTTGTACAGCTTATTTCTCACAGGTGCAAATGCATTAATCGATAGAGAGAAACTTATTGAGTTAAAAGGCTACGATGAAATATTTAATCCTTATTACGGCGAGGATGTTGATCTGGGATTGAGAGCATGGAGAATTGGTTATAAATGTTACTACGAGCATAATGCAATTTGCAGACATCCTAACTCTGCGACAATAAAAAAAGAGCCGCCGGAAAAAGTAAAAATTATTTCGGGCAGGAATAAGATGTATCTTCATTTTATTCACCTTAATGGTTTTGAGCAGATTTTCTATTTGATAAAGCTTTTTATCAAAGTTATTCTTAAAGCAATATTACTCGATATCAAATATTTAAAATCATTCCGGATGTTCATAAATTCAATGAGTAGCTGTGCATTTTCCAGGAAAAGTTATAGTGAATTGCAGCAAGCGAAAAATGTTTGTTTGAGTGTAAGGGATGTAGTGGCTTTAATTAATGAAAGTAATAAAGAATATCAGATAGAAAAGTTTTAAAACTTCTGACAACTTCTGTCGGTAATCTGTATTTGAAAAATCTAATTCAACTATTTTTTCATAAAATTATTCCACCGGTTTTGCTAACTTTACACATCAAACATAAAAATACCTTGTAATTCAATGGCAAAATTCTCAATCGTAATAGGAATAATTCTAACTATTCTCGGACTTGTAAGTTATTTTGGCATCAGCAGTGAAAGTGTAACGGCACTTATACCCGCTTTTCTTGGAGTTCCTGTTCTTGTTTCAGGTTTTCTTGCCCTGAAAGAAAAATATCTTAAACATGCTATGCACGCTGCTGCAGTTCTGATGCTGCTTGGATTCGCAGGAACTGTCGGAGGTTTGATAAAATTTTTCCGGATGATTGGCGGAGAAGGTTTTAAAAGACCATCTGCAATTACCATTCAGGCAATAATGTGTTTTCTCTGTCTGATTTTTTTAGTATTTGCAATTAAATCATTTATTGATGCAAGAAGGAAAAGAAGTGAATAAGGCAATTTCCATTTTAATTCTGATTATTCTGCTGGTTTCCTGCGGTGATAAAAAAGAACAAAAAATAAAGAGTGACCTGGAGCTTAAAATGAACAGCATTGCTGAAGGTTATGTAAAGTTAGTGCTCGAAGTTGGTAAATATGATCCTAATTTTGTTGATGCTTACTATGGACCAAAAGAATGGAAGCCAAAGGAAGAAAATTTACAATTTGATTCAACTGCTTTCAATGAATTAACCACTATTGCAGATTCTCTTCTGAATGAACTCGAATTGCTTAGTGAATACAATGCAACCGAGCTTGAAACTCTCAGATACCGGTATCTTTACAAGCAACTCTTCGCTGTCAAAACTAAATTAATTATTCTGAATGGTTCCATTCTTCCATTCGATCTCGAGTCAAGAGCATTATATGATGTTACGCCTCCCGAAATATCCGAAGAGGAACTTCAGGAAGTATTGAACGAGCTTGATAAAATCCTTCCCGGTAATGGTGATGTTGCCGAACGGGTAGAAAACCTCAGAAAGAAATATGAAATCCCAAAAGATAAAATTACCGCAGTATTTGACGCTGCAATTAAGGAATGCAGAACAAGAACGGGCAAATATATCAATTTGCCGGCTGGAGAAAATTTTAAAGCTGAATATGTTACCGGAAAACCCTGGGGTGCTTACAACTGGTATAAAGGAAATCTTTTCAGTGTTATTCAGATAGCAACTGACTTCCCTGTTTACATTGAAGGTGCTGTTGGTCTTGCTGCTCATGAAGGTTATCCCGGTCATCACGTTTATAACATTTTATTGGAGCAGAATCTTGTCAGAGACAAAGGCTGGATTGAGTATACAGTTTATCCTTTGTATTCACCTCAATCACTCATTGCCGAAGGAACAGCAGTAATCGGAGAAGAGCTTTTATTTTCGGATGAGGAAAGAATAAAGTTTGAAAAAGAAGTTTTATTTCCAATTGCCGGACTCGATACAACAAACGCCGATATTTATTATAAGATGCTATCATTGCAGAAAAAACTTAACGGCACAGGTGTTTTGGCTGCAAGAAATTATCTTAACGGTTATTGGACAAAAGATGAAACAGTCGCCTGGCTACAAAAGTTTCAACTCCGCTCAAAAGAGAGAGCAGAGAAATTTCTTTCATTTATTGAGACTTACCGGAGTTATATTGTCACTTACGATATGGGTAAAATAATAATCGAAGACTATCTGGAAAGAAACGGTGCTGAAAAAAATAATCTTGCAAAAAGATGGGAAATTTTCAATAAGCTGATTTCAACTCCGCAAACACCTTCGGGATTACTGGATTAGCTTAATTCTTTTCTAACTTTTTCGGCAAGTAAAACAAATTTTTGTTTGTCCACAGAGACTTCACCAAATATTTGATGAATTATTTCTTTGTCAACTCTGATAAAATCTTCCTCTCTCGGAGTTATAACTATACCTCCCAAATCAATTGCCGCAGGACTAACTAATATTCTGTCCGAATCAGCTTTGGAGAAATATTCCGGACGATGTTTGCTTCTAAGTAGAATTATTACGCACCATCCGAATTCTTCATCATAATTACTGATTATATTTATCATTGGTTCGTAAACAGCATTAGAATGATTTTCAAGTACTCTTAAAATCTTTTTTAACGATTTTTCTATCAGCTTCCGTTCTGTTGATTCAATTAACACTATCTTACGAAGACTATCATCAATAAAAGAAACTGAAATGTTTTCACCTTCAAGAACTTTCTTTCCAAAATCATTTTTTAATTGTTGAATATCATTTTCAATGGGAAGAATGTTTCTCATTCCTGCCTGAAAATGCAAATGATCAGGAGCTGAAGCACCACAGGCTGGTCCGTTGTAAAGCAGAGTATATTTTTTTGAAAGGATTCTGGTGATGTAAAGAAATTCTGAAAAAGATTCTGCAATCCGTTGTGGTTGATGATTTATGGAAGCAATAGTAAAATGCTGCGGAAAAACCGGAAAAGGATTACAAAGCAAAAGAAATTTTTCGTCAAGCAAAATTCCTTTTTGTTCCACCGGAAGATTTTCCACACAAAGAAAACATTTCCGTTTTAAAATTGAAATTTCATCCACTTCTGCAGATGTTGATTTAATTCTTTGAGGATTAAACTGAACTTTGATTTTAAATCCCTCAAACCAGAAAGATTTTGTCTGAACATTTCTGATAGCTTCATAATTATTTTTTAGAAGAAGCCAGTTATTTAACTGAGAATTAAAAAGGTATTCGGCTGCTTCTGCATAGCTATTTTTGCTAATCAGGTTTTCAATTTCAAAGTCTTTTAATAATAAGTGCTCTGTTAATTTCACAGCTTTCTGTTTCGATTTATTTTCTGACGGATGAGTATTTCCTGTGTCCGGAGAGAATCTTTGTAGTAGTTATTTGCATTCTGCCTTTCAATGGAAAGTGAAGCGTCGGTGTTTCCTTCCCATCTTCTGCAAAAATAAATCGGCTCATAAATTCTTCCAACTTTATATTGACGGGTTATCGCAAGTCCAACTGCATAATCCTCACCGTAACTGACATTCGGAAATTTTATTTCTCTGATAACAGGAGTATAGAATGCTCTTGGTGCGCCAAGTCCATTTATCCTGAGAGCGTTGTTGTGTCCGTTTTCATCAGTCCATTCACGATGATCAATGATTCCGGGAGGAATTTCATTCAGATTTAAGTCAGTCAATTTATAGCTGCCGATAACCATCGCATACTTTTCTTCATAAAACTTATCAACTATTTTCTGTAGAGTATTTTCATCTGAATATAAATCATCACTATCAAGTTGAACAGCAAACTTACCACATTCCGGATGAAAGATTGCTTCATTCCAGCAGCCGCCAATTCCTAAATTTTTCTGTTCCGGAATTATATGAAGCACCCGTTTATCCTCTGAAGATTTACTACTTATTATTGTTGTTGTTCCGTCTTCTGAATGGTTATCAACAATTATTATATTAAAGTTAAACTTTGTCTTTTGCTTCTGAGCTGAGCTGATTGCATCACCAACTGTATTAGCTCTGTTTTTAACAGGAATAATAACGGACACTTCGTTCTTAAACTTTTGCTCAAAGTTGACTGACTTCTTATCCGCAGAATTATTAAAAGCATCTATTCTTTTCAGATGATGAGCGAATACTTTTTCCATTTCGATCTGTACTTCCGGGTT
>JACAFA010000089.1 GCA_013388525.1 Ignavibacteriaceae bacterium
AATTTTCTCGATCCATCTTTCATATCAAAATTAAACTCTCTCGAATTAAGAGCCAGATTAGTTGTTGAAGGTTTTATAGTTGGACTTCACAAGAGTCCGTATCATGGTTTTAGCGTTGAGTTTTCTGAACATCGTGCTTATATGCAGGGTGATAATCTAAAAGATGTTGATTGGAAGGTATTCGGAAAGACAGAAAAATATTTTATAAAGCAATATGAAGAAGAAACCAATCTTAGAAGTTATATTTTTCTGGATACGAGCAACTCAATGGCTTATACTTCCGGGAATAATGTTTCCAAACTTGAATACTCTCTGACATTGGCAGCCGCTCTCAGTTATTTAATGATTCATCAGCAAGATGCAGTTGGTTTGACTCTTTACTCAGAGAAGATTAATAAGTTTCTTCCTCCTAAATCTTCGCGTGCTTATCTTCAGGAGATATTAAAAAATCTTGCAAATGTAAATGCTTCAGAGAAAACAAACACTGCTGAAAGCTTAAGTGAAGCTGCAGAAAAAATTAAACGAAAAGGTTTAGTAATTATTATATCAGATTTATTTGATGAGATAAATTCTGTTTTAAAAGCTTTGAAACATTTCAGTTATAAAAAGAACGAGGTGATTGTATTTCAAGTACTTGACCCGATGGAAAAAACATTTTCATTCGGCAAAGATGCAATCTTCAAAGATTTGGAAACGGGGGATGAGCTCACTACCCAGCCATACCAAATACAAAAAGCATATCGCGAAGCAATGTCTGAATTTACAAACAGGATAAAAAAGGAATGTCTGAATTCTAATATTGATTATAACCTGCTTGACACCTCTGATCCCTACGATAAAGCACTCTTCCGATATATTCAGAAGCGTGAAAAGCTTTATTGATTACAAGATTACAAAATTGAAGGATTGCAAAATTATCTCCTTCATTTTATTCTGATTTATAAGTTCAGAGTCATAAGAAAAAATGCTTTAACCTTTTCAGTTTTTTCTTTAATAATATATTTTCTTAAATATTTTTTGAAATTAGATATTTGAGTTATTATGCCCACGGCTTTATCGTAACTAATTCTAAATTGATCTTTAGAAATGTAATTCAAGTCAAAAGCAACATAGAGCATTGATCTGACTTCTCCTGCTGAACCTTTAGAGTATCCCAAGAATTTTATGAATTCTCTGTTATTATCGCGTTCATATCCCTCGGAGATATTGTTCATAATAGAAACTGCAGCCCTTTGAATCTGATCTTTTAATCCAAAATCTTTGCTGAAATTATTTAAAGAAGTTAATTCATAAATTGATTTAACAAATACTCTGGCATCCTGCCAAACTTGTAAATCTTCAAATGCTTTCACTTTCATTTTTTGCCTCCCAAAAGTTTATAAATAAATTTTACTAAATAATCTTATAAATCTTGTAATCATGTAATTTTGCAATAATCTAATCTTATAATGCTGTAATTTTGCAATATACCATCGAGTATTCATCCTGAAATAGAATTCAGATACTTTTCTGAAAGTGATTTAGCCTCTGCCTCTGACTTCGCCTCAACAATTATTCGTATTATCGGTTCTGTATTCGACTTTCTGAAATGCACCCAGTGATCATCAAAATCTATTCTTAATCCATCTTCAATGTTAATTTTTTCTTTGGAGAATTTTTCAACCAATTTTTGAATTAATTCGTCAGGATTCTTGCTCACTTCAATTTTCATTTTAGAGATATAATACTGAGGCAGTTCTACTTTCATAGAGGATAAAGGTTTTCCGTAATCTGTTAAATGTTGAAGTGTTAGTGCGATACCAACTAAAGCATCTCTTCCATAATGTAATTCAGGGAAAATCACACCACCGCTTCCTTCACCGCCGATAACAGCATTTACCTCTTTCATTTTCTTCACAACATTTGCTTCACCAAC
>JACAFA010000207.1 GCA_013388525.1 Ignavibacteriaceae bacterium
GATTATTTTGTCATTAACTATATTAGCACCTGCAAATATCGGAATTTATAGAATGGCTCAAAAGAAAAGCACAAAGAAACACGAAGAAAGTCAACCACAAAAAAAAAGTCTCAAACCAATAATAGTGAAAATCGGAATAGCAACTGTAGCATTAATCGTTGTTTTCTTTTTCATCCTTAATAACTGCGATGATGAGAATAGTGAAATGCATTATTATAAATTTAAGAAAGAAGGCGAATTGACATTTGTTGATTCAACCGGAAACACAATTATCAAAATTGATATCGAAATTGCTGACAATGACTACGAACGTCAACTCGGCTTGATGAACAGACAAAGCATGGAAGAAATGCAGGGAATGCTCTTTATTTTTCCACAGGAAACATATCAATCATTCTGGATGTTGAATACTCTCTTTTCACTGGATATGATTTTTATAAACAGCAAAAAAGAAATTGTAACAATTCACAAAAACACAACACCACTTTCCGAACAAAGTTATCCTTCTTCAGAACCTGCAATCTATGTTCTGGAAGTTAATGCGGGATTTTGTGAAAGGCACAATGTGCAACTTGGAGATAAGATTTATTGGCTTGGTGGAAGACTTTCTATTTCCAATTGAAATAAATTCCAAGCATCAAATGACAAATTTCAAATAATTTTCAAATGCCAAGATTCAATATCCAAACCAAAGTGGAATTTGGATATTCGTAATTGGTGCTTGTTTGTTATTTGATGTTTGTGATTTAGGATTTAAGGCTTGCTGTATAGTTTCTCTTCAACAAGCTCGCAAATGATGTGTGCTATAGTAATATGTCCTTCCTGAATTCTCTGAGTATTGGAAGATGGAATTACAATTGGTAGTTCAATTTTGTCTTTTAATTTACCACCACTGCCGCCAAGAAATCCGATAACTTTCAGTCCTTTTTGATGAGCCATATCAACAGCTTTAATAACGTTAGGCGAATTGCCGCTTGTTGAAATTGCAAGAAGGACATCTCCTTTATTTCCCAAACCTTCAACATTTCTTGCAAAAACATTTTCAAACCCAATATCGTTTCCACCAGCGGTAAGATTTGATGTATCTGTTGTAAGAGCTATTGCAGGCAAAGCAGGTCTTTGTATATGGTGACTTAACCTGATCATTAATTCAGTTGCAATATGCTGGCAGTCTGCTGCACTTCCACCATTTCCGCAGAGTAAAAGCTTATTTCCGGAATTGAAACAATCAGCCAGCATCTCAACTGCTTTTATAATGTCGTGCATTAGCTGATCTTTTATCTTAATCTTTGTTTCAGCGCTTTCATTCAAAGAGTCAATTATAAATTTTTTTGCATCCATTGTTACTTTTTTAATTACTGAAATCCCGTTTTCGCAGGCATGACAATTACGAATTTATAAACTAATCAAACCTCAACGGGGAGTTTGTAATGAATTGCATTCGCAAAATCTTTTATCATATCCCAGTTATTTTCATTCTCAAAGAAGTTGCCTGTTACAATTATACTCGCGCCATTATCAACTTTACTTTTTGCGAGTTGCGGATTACGTATTCCGCCGCCGACTATAATTGGAATACTGCATTCACTAGAAACTGCTTTTATCATTTCATCGGGAACTGATTCCTGCGCACCTGATCCGGCTTCAAGATAAATAAATTTCATTCCAAGATATTCACCCGCAAGAGCTGTCGCTGCCGCTATTTCAGGCTTATTCCTTGGCACAGGAAGACTACCGCTCATATAAACTGCAGTTGTTGTAACTCCTGATTCAATTAAAATGTATCCTGTAGAAATTGGCTCGATCTTAGCTCTCTTAATTAGTGGTGAAGCAGTAACGTGTTTGCCTATTAAATGCTCAGCATTTCTACCGCTGATTACTGAAAGAAATAATATAGCATCCGCAAGTGATGAAATCTGATTTATGCTTCCCGGAAAAATTATTATCGGGAGAGAAGTTTCAACCTTTACAATTTCAATAAATGAATCAAGGTCACCGCTCAGCATCAGACTGCCGCCAATCAAAAATCCATCAACACCGGATTTTTCGCAATGCCGGATAAATGGAGATATTTTTGAATTTGATAATTTATCGGGATCTAAAAGGATGAGGTAAGCTGCACCTTTTGTTCTGATTGTGTTTAGAAGGTAATTGTATATTTTCATAGATAATAATGTTCCCGATTTAAATCGGGTTGAAATATAAAAAAAATGACTTTTATTAGAAAGAAACTGCACTAATCATTTTTGTATTTATTGTAATTTTGTTGAATAATAGAAGTTGGAAAGGCATATTTTAGTCAGGTTGACGGGAATATCTTAATTGTTAATCAATACAAATCATTAGAATGCCTGTATGGGAAATATAATTGCAATCACTAATCGCAGAGGCAAAGTTGGTAAATCAACTACAGCAGTCAATTTAGCTGTTGCATTTACACGGGTCAGAAAAAGAATTTTATTGGTTGATTTAGATTCTGCCGGCTCTTGCGCTAAAATATTTGGTTTCAGTAAACAGGAATTTGCAACTGATATTTTTAGCACATCAAACCATAATATTTCTTTGAGAAATTCCATACTAAAAACCCAAATTAAAAATCTTGAACTAATCCACATCAGACGTTTACCTTATCTTGATGAGTTGAAAATTGGCAACATTTCAGCAAATGAGCAGATACTAAAGAATGTCTTAAAACCTGCTTCAATCAATTATGATTATATTATAATTGATTGTCCTCCTCACCACACAGGAAACATAAACGCAGCTTTAATAACTGCAGATAGTGTTTTGATACCGGTGGCGCCGGGTAAATTTTCCGCAGCCGCTGTGCGAAAGATGATGGCTCAGTTCAATGATATTCGTGAAAACTACAATTCTGATTTGACGATTAGTGGAATACTGCTGACGAATTATGAATTTAATAATGAAAATTCTTTTGCATTAAAGAAAGAATTATTTAAGGAGTATCCGGGACTGATTTTCAGCACATCAATTCCGAAAAGTGCAAATGTGAAAATGGCATTTGAAAATAATGAACCATTACTTTTATATAAACCAGATGATCGTGCTTCAAAGGCTTATTCCAAATTGGTTGATGAGCTGTTTGAAAGGAAAAGTTTATTTCACTCAAAAAGAAAATAATAATTTAAGCGAGGAGAATCTTATGCCGAAGATTACAGTTTACGAAAAACCAACCTGCACCACCTGTCGCAAAGTCGCTAAACTTCTGATTGAAAGCGGAGTGGATTTCGAAAAAGTGAATTATTACATTGAACCATTTTCAAAAGCTCAACTTCAATCTTTACTTAAAAAGATGGGAATGAAACCTTCAGAACTTTTAAGAAAGAATGAGCAGGCTTATAAAGATTTAAAAATAAAAGAGATGAATTTTACCGAAGACCAGGTTTTGGATTTGATGATTAAAAATCCTGATTTAGTACAGCGTCCGATAGTTGAAAAGGGAAGTAAGGTTATTCTTGCCCGTCCGCCGGTAAAAATTAATGAACTTTTCAGCTAATTATTTGTTCAGATAACAGATTTAAAAACCGTCCCCCTCTCCTTCTCTTTGCAAAAAGAGTCAGAGTTTTGCGGGGGACGTTAGGGTGAGGGACTGAATTTTAACAATAGTTTTTGAATGTTGCAAATTAATTTTAACATTTGATATCGTAACTGTGAATAGATTTTTACTAAAAACTTAGTCTTTCTTACTAATTATTATCAGGATTTATATCTTTGCAAAAAGAAAAATTGGGTTTAAAATGATTAGTAAAGAGTTATTAGATATACTATGTTGTCCTGAAACAAAAGCCGATCTGGTTTTGGATGGCAACTCTCTCGTCTCAACAGATAAAAATACACGGCGTCGTTACCGAATTGAGGATGATATCCCTGTTATGCTTATTGATGAATCTGAGCAGCTCTCAATGGAAGAGTGGCTCGAGATAATGAAACGGCACGGCAAAGCGGTTTAGTAGTTTTTAGTTAAAGTTAAATGATACTTAGTTTTGTATTAATCTTCTGATATCGGCATTTATCCGGAAGTCAGTAATCTATACTGCTCAGATTGACAAACAATAAATAAATGCTGGCAATTGAAAGACTAAAAACATGAACTATCCAATTACCAACCATCGAATGATTACCCTTCAACTAACAATCTTTTTAATTATATTTTCTGAAAAGTATTTCAGATTTTCTATTGAAGGGCAGAACAAATGGATCCAATCAACATAATCGTGCTGCTGAATATAATCGGAACTTTTGGTGCAAATGTTACCGGTGCAAAACGTGGCTTGAAATCAACAGTTTCAGAGATAAAAGAAAAACCTAAAACATTTCTTCAGAAATTTCCGCCCGTAGTTTCAATGCTTTCGCTTGTTGCACTTATACTTGCTGTTTTTCAGATTGGAACATTAAATTACGAATCCTTTAAAGATTATGCTGATATACGATATGCAGGGCTTATTGTTTATCTTGTGTTTTCCTGGATACAGGTTTGGTCATTTAAAACTCTTGGTGATAATTACTCACAGGATATAATGATAAAAAAGAATCATGAACTTATAACAAAAGGACCGTTTAAAATCATCCGGCACCCGCAATACCTTTGTCAGATTCTGCTGGATTTGGGTGCGGCTGCAGCAACTTTAAGTTACATTGTTGGAGTTCTTACATTGATTGAAATACCAATTTATTTAATGAGAGCTTCACTTGAGGATAAATTGCTTGCTAAATATTTTCCGGAAAAATTTTCTGACTACAGAAAAAAGAGCGGTTTTATGATTCCCTTCATTGGATAGGTTTTACATCTCAATGAAAAAAATATTCTTCCTGATTTTACTTCTGTTTGCACGGGGAAATTTATTTTCGCAGCAAATTGAAAATGTTTTCATTGTAAAGGATGAAGAAACAAAATCTGTAACTGCCTGGATGCGTGAGGGAATACTTTACGTTCCAATTGCAGAATTAGCAGAAGCATTATCAATCAACTACTTCGAAAATGTTGCGACAGGAAAGGTTGAACTAAAGTCAAATTATTTCCTGCTTAAAACTACACCACGAAATCCTTATATAGTAATTACACCGCGTACAAGTGCAACACCAAAAATTTATCAGCTTCCAACCTCAACCTATATTAGAAACAATAATACTTTCATTCCACTTCCTTTTATGCTTGATGCTCTTGAAATTATAATTGAACGTGAACTTAAATTCGAGAAACCAAACAGGCTTGTTGTTGGAAAACAAATTGCTTCACCGCTCGATGATAAGAAGTGGATGTATGATATTCCTGATCTTCCACCAACTACCGGTTACGATATAACAGGAATCTCAATTACCGAAAAAGTTAATGGAACTCTGATACGTGTCCATTCGAAAACCAGAATTCCATCTTATTTAAGTTCGTTTAAGGATGATGAGCTGACAATCATCTTTCGTAAAGTGAATGCTGATGTTCAAAAGACAACCCGCGATGGTATCAGTAATCTTGTTCGGAAAATTGAAACAAGAAATGTTGGTTCTGATGTTGAGTTTAAGTTCATAGTCGGAAGCGATTACTCAACTAACGAAGTAATGAATGTTCCTGAAAGCAATGATGTCATCATAACCATTCATAATAAAGTTTTCAGCAAAAGCGATCAGACAAAGAAAAATATGGACAAATGGAACTTCGATGTAGTTGTTCTTGATCCGGGACATGGAGGAAAAGATCCCGGTGCTATCGGAATTGATAATTTAAGAGAGAAAGATGTAACTCTTGCCATTGCTCTTAAAGTTGGTGAATTATTGAAAAAGGAAATGCCTGATGTGAAAGTAGTTTACACACGGAAAGATGACACTTTTATAGATTTGTACAAGCGTGGAAAGATTGCTAATGAAAATAACGGAAAGCTTTTTATTTCCATTCACTGCAACTCAACCAAGAAAAAACCAAGTGATGTAAGCGGTGCTGAAGTTTATCTTTTGAGACCGGGAAGAACCCAGGAAGCAATTGAAATAGCGGAAACTGAAAACAGTGTAATTAAATATGAAGACAATCCACAGAAGTATGAAAAGCTTACTGATGAAAATTTTATTCTTGTAAGTATGGCTCATTCAGCATACATGAAGTACTCTGAAAAATTTGCTGAGCTTCTTCACAAAGAATTTGATCTGAATCTTAAACTTAAATCCCGCGGAGTAAAGCAAGCAGGGTTTTATGTTTTGGTTGGAGCTTCAATGCCGAGTGTATTAGTTGAAACAGGATTTATTTCAAACAAAGAAGATGCGAAGTTCTTAAAATCTTCTGCAGGACAGAATCAGGTTGCCGAGTCAATATTCAGTTCTATAAAAACATATCGTAAATACTATGAGGAAGCAATGGATGCTGAGCTATAAATTCACTCGCAAAATTAAAGACAAGGGAAAACTGTGATTTTCGTCAAAATATTGATGAATCCGGATGCCTTAATTTTTCATCATATCTGCGTCTGTTTTTAGTAAATCTCACTTCGCAGACAAATATTTATTAACAAATAAAGGCACTTGAAATAAATGAAAAACGTAATTGAAGGAAATGATTTCAATTTTGAACAGGAAGTTTTAAAATCAGACACCCCTGTGCTGGTGGATTTCTGGGCACCGTGGTGTGGTCCTTGCAGAATGGTTGCACCGGTTGTTGAACAGATTGCAAATGAATATCAGGGTAAATTAAAAGTTGTTAAACTCAACACTGATGAAAATCAGAACACTGCTATGATGTACGGAATAAGAAGTATTCCTACACTTGGAATATTTAAAGACGGACAGGTTGTTGATGCTGTAATTGGTGCTGTTCCTAAAAAGTATATCGAAGAAAAGATTAAACCCTTCCTGGTTACAATAAACTAAAAATATTGGCGGGCTTGACCCGCCTTTTTAATTTCTATTTTTCTATTACAATGATATCTCCACCGGAAGTATGTGCTGAAAGTTTTTCACCACCACCATTTAATTCACCTGCTAAACGACTTCCTGAAGATTTTTTTAACTTACTCATATTCAGTTCAGAGGAGATCTCTCCACCCGAGGTTGTTAATTCAACAACTGCATTAAAACTCTTTGATAGTTTAATTTCTATATCTCCGCCGGAAGTAGATAAATCTATTCCCTTATTTTCACCATCGTATTCAAGCTTAATATCTCCACCGGAAGTCTCAGCATTAATTTGAGTATCATTGCAGAAAAGAAAAATATTTCCTCCGGAAGTTGAAGCATTCAGAATTCCGGAAAATTTATCAGCCCATATATCTCCGCCTGACGTATGTAATTCTGCTTTGCCTGTTATACCACCGCATTTAATATCTCCGCCGGAAGTGTTAACATCAAGATTAAATTTAGAAGGAACTTTTATTTCAACTTCGACATTTAAATTGCTGAACCATGATGAAACAGAAGATTTATTCTTCCCGATTACCTTAACAATATCATCATCTCCTTCTAAAGTAAAATTTATCTTTTCCACTGCATTTTCATTACCGAAAATTTTTATATTAACTTCAGACTTATCCCAGTAAGTTATTTTCACATCGCCCGAGTTTATATCCACATAAAGATTTTTTTCCGGCGAAATATTAAAAGATATTTCCCGGATTAGCTGGAGATCATCTTTCGAATGATTGAGCATACTTCCGCATGCACTTAAACTAAATATTATAGAAATGAAAATCGAAGCGGCAATCTTTTGTGGTAAACTTTTTTTAATAAGCATAACTTTTCTCCTTTTATTTTTAATTATAAACAGATCTTGAAAAGAATCAGATAAAAGACCGGTATTAAATTATTTAACATATAATCTTTGAAGGATTACTTAATGATTAACGGTAAAAAATTGGTATTGAAGGTCAAAATAATTTAAATTTATTTCATTGATAAGATTGATTTATTTCTAAAAAAGTTCCAGAGGCACAAAATGGAAAAGCAAAATACTTTTCTACTGCTAATTATTTTTCTGATAGTTGGTTATTTTAGTTTTAACTCACTAATTAAAGAAAGCAACACTTTACAAAAGACAGACAAAATTTCAGGTGCTTATGAAGCTTTGCAATTCTGGAATATGGTGCGAGCTTATCCGAATGAAGATATACCAGCAGATGCTTTCTTCAATGCATACAAAGAAATTAAGGAGGTCAGATTTAATAAAACTTTTGAATTTGAAAGCAATAATTTTTGGCAGACATTTGGACCGCACAATACAGGAGGCAGAACACTCTCACTTGCTTTCAATCCGCAAAATCCAAATACAATTTATGCCGGGTCAGCGAGTGGTGGTTTATGGCGAAGCTACACCGCCGGAGTTGGTGTTGATGCCTGGCATTATGTTTCAACAGGATATCCGGTTCTTGGAGTAAGCTCTGTTACTTTCGCTCCGAACGACTCAAATACGATTTACCTTGGCACATGTGAAGTATATAATTATGCAGGAGCCGGTCATGGTGCCGCTTATAGAAATTTACGCGGTACTTACGGTATTGGAATTTTAAAAACCACTGATGGCGGTCAATCCTGGTTTAAGAGCCTTGATTGG
This sequence comes from Ignavibacteriaceae bacterium, assembly GCA_013388525.1. The sequence goes on from JACAFA010000207.1 coordinate 8,546, forward strand.
TCCTATAGTTCGCAGAAAGGTGTCTGGGCTGTTAAGATTAATCCTTTAAACCCAAATACTGTTTTTGCTAATACTACTGAAGGAGTTTTTCGTTCTTATGATGGTGGCTTAAAGTGGGAACAGGTAAATAATATTATAATGGGAACAGACATTGAGATTAATCCTGTTGATACTAACATAATTTTATCCTCACATGGTAATTTTGCCAGCGAAGGTTTTGGCATCTATCGTTCCTCAGATGGCGGTAATACCTGGAATCATATTACAGAAGGTCTTCCAGCTACTTTTAATGGAAAGATTTTACTTGATGTTTATAAAACAAATCCTGATATCGTTTATGCAAGTATCGGACACGGATTTACTTCAACTACAGGTGCAAGCTGGTTATGCAAGTCAACAGATTCGGGATTAACCTGGACTATTCTCACTCAAACTGATTACTCAAAGCACCAGGGTTGGTTTTCACATGATGTTGCGATTGATCAATTCAATCCGGATAATTTAATTGTTATTGGTATTGCAGTTTGGAAATCAACAGATGGCGGTTCAACAATAATTCAGAAGTCTACAGGAGATTTAAATCTTGGAAGACCACCAGTTGGTGGACCGGATGGGAGTCCGGATTATACTCACGCTGATGCACACACAATTATTCAACATCCTTTGCAGCAAAATATATTTTATATTGGAACAGATGGTGGTGTTTTCAGAACTACAGATTCAGGTGAAACATTTCAGGCTTGCAATGGGAGATATCAAACAACTCAATTCTATAACGGAACTTCCAGTTCTCAGCTTGATTCACTAAAAGTTGTTGGAGGATTGCAGGATAATAGTACAGTCATTTACGATGGTGATCTTGCCTGGATAAGAGTAATTGGCGGTGATGGAAGCTGGAGTTCTATTGATCCGGCAAATGATACTAACATTTACGCCTCATGGCAAAGTTTGAATATGCTAAGGTCAACAAACGGTGGAATAGACTTTACTACAATAACGCCTCCTGCGAGTACAAGAACATGTTTCATTGCACCGTTCAGATCATTCAAGGGCGATCATAAAATCATCTATGCAGGCAGAGATAAAATTTTCAAATCAACAAATTCCGGAACTAACTGGACTGCAACAAATAATAATACAACTCTCGATGGTAATCCGGCGATTGCAATAGAAGTAAGTTATCAAACGGGTGATAAAGTTTATGTCGCAACAGCTCCATATAATTCAGTAAGAGGAAATGTTTTCAGAACAATTGACGGCGGAATAAGCTGGACAAACATCACAGGAATTCTTCCTGACCGGTTTCCATCGGATATTGCAGTTGATCCTTTAAATGATAATATCGTATATGTTACCTTTTATGGCTTTGGAACAGGGCACATTTTCAAATCAACTGACAGTGGAGATAGCTGGATAGATATCAGTGATAACTTACCTGATATTCCTGCACCAGCAGTTATTGTTGATCACAATAATTCAAACCACATTTATGTTGGAACCGATGTTGGGGTTTTTGTTTCGGTTACCGGAGGCGGTTATTGGCAGGACTTTAATGATGGCTTACCTGATGTTGTTCAGGCAATGGATTTAAATATTACCAAGGTTAACAATGTTATCAGAGTAATGACTCATGGTAATGGAGCTTATGAAAGAAAACTTCTAAGTCAAATGGTTACTGATTTAAATAATGAATCTGGTAAGGTTTCAGAATTTAAGCTTCATCAGAATTATCCCAATCCATTCAATCCTATGACAACTATAGAATTCCAAATTCCGAATTCCGGATACGTGAGTTTGAAAATTTATGATGTAGTAGGAAATCAGATTGCAACAATGGTTGATAAGGAATTACCGGCAGGAACTCACATGGTGAAATTTGATGGTAAAGAATTACCAAGTGGAACTTACTTTTGCCGGCTGGAATCAGGGAATTACTATGAAACAATAAAAATGATCCTACTCAGGTAAGAATATAAGTATCAGCAGTAATCAGTTGATTTATTTTTATTCATTATTTTAGGGGAACATTTCACTATAATTGAACTATTAGACCTATCTTATCGTTTTATAATTAAAAATTTAGAAAAATGATAGTATTCTTCACAATATTCTTTACTGTTTACACAGCGCTTAATTACTATGTTTTCATCCGGGGTTGGCAAGCATTAGCTTCTTACGCTTACCTGAGACCATATTACTTAGTTGTTTTTATAATTGTGGCTTATGGATATGTTTTCTCGAAACTGTTATATAAAATACTTCCACCACTAGTTTATGATATCTGGCTGGGAATTGGTGCAATATGGTTTGCATTTCTCGTTTATTTCATTCTCACACTTTTACTCATTGATATAGTTAGATTATTCGATTCTTGGTTTCACTTTCTTCCTGCTTCTATTAAAACGGATTATGAACTGACAAAAAAAATCACAGCAGTAATTGTAATTGCTGTTGTTGGTTTGATTGTATTTCTTGGCAATCTTAATAAGAGAGATATAACAGTCAGAACTTTAGAGTTTCAATTTCCCGGAGGTGATGGAAAACTCACTGATATAAATATTGTTGCTGCTTCTGATTTACATTTGTCACCTATTGATGGAGAAAAGTTATTATCAAAAATAATTGATAAGATGATTTCGCTTAATCCTGATCTCGTTCTTTTAGCTGGTGACATTGTGGATGATAAGGCAGAAATACTTGAACAAAGGAAGATTGGAGAATCATTCAGGAAATTAAATCCGAAATATGGCGTTTATACAATCAACGGAAATCACGAGTTCATTAATGGAATAGATGCTTCTGTTGAATATGCTGAGCATCTCGGGATGAAAGTACTTCGCGATGATTATGAACTAATTGATAGCAGCTTTTATATTATCGGCAGGGAAGACTCAACTATGTATCAGTTTACAGGAAAGCACAGGAAATCACTCAGGCAAATAATTGAAACTCTTGAAACAAACCATCCGATGATTTTGCTTGATCACACGCCATATAAACTTGAAGAGGCGCAGAAGGAGAATATTGCTTTACAGCTTTCCGGTCATACACATCACGGGCAAATCTGGCCTGCTAATATCATTACAAGCATGATTTACGAAATTAGTTGGGGATACAAGAAAAAAGGGAATACCCACTTCTACGTAACTTCAGGTGCCGGAACCTGGGGTCCACCTGTTCGTACAGGAAGTAAATCAGAAATCGTGAATATTATAATAAAGTTTAAGGATTGATTTAGCGTCTATGCGACTTAGCGTGAACTATTATCACGCAAAGCCGCAAAGAACACAAAGATTTAGAATGTTAAAGTCACACCAAACTTTATATTATCCATTGCAATCGGTGGTGCACTTGGGAAAGGCCAGTTCATTTGATCCTGTCTTAACTCATATAATCCATAACCTAATGCACTCTTCAAAACAAAAAATACAATCGGTCCTGCAGAAGGTGATGATTTAAAAATTTCTTTTATGAATACATCAAGAACACCATGAGCAGCAAGTTCAATAATTCCACTTCCTGCCCATTTCCAGAACAGGTGTCTTTCAAAAACAATTGACCTCTCATAACCGCCTTCTAAAACTATTAAGTTTGTTGCCTGAACTCTCACACCGGTTTCATAGCTGGAGCCAAAACGGAAAGTTTCATCATACAACTGTTTTATTCGCTCATCATTCGCACTTAGTGAATCATCAGCAAAATCAAGATTTGTCCAGGTAAGTGAAGATGTATAGTAAGGTGTTACAGAAGCTTCAGTTCCTATTTTATAACCATAACCGCCTGACCAGCCGACTCCAAATTGCCAGTTATCGGTTTCAATGTCAGAAGTTGTTTCTGAACCACCCGCAAGTTCGGTTGAGTTACGATTTAGAAATCCGTAGTTAAAAGTACTCTTTTCAATGTTCTCAGAATATTTTGTTATCTTTTTGTATGTATAACCCAGTTTCAGCTCTATAAGGTTGTTGTCGGAAAACGGAGCTTCAACATCAGTGCGGGAAATATCAGAAAAACCGTAATTAAGTGATAGTGTCGGCTTTTTATTTGACCAGGCTGTCCATTCTTCTTCCCATTCTAATTTCCATTCTTCGTCCCACTTCCATTCATCATCTGTTGTTTTAGTTGAATCCTGTGCTGATACCTGAAGTGCTGTGAATAAGATTATTAAATATAAAATTGTATTACTAAATAGTTTCATAATTTCTCCGGAAAAAATTGTTAATTGTTACTGAAAAATAAACAATCTAAGTACTTAATAAGAAATAATTTATATGAACGGTATTATCTTTTGACAAAATTCCGCATTAAAGGTTACACAGAATTAGTAATGAATTTTCCATTTAATCACTTCGTCGAGGTATGAATGAAATTTTGCGGGAAGATTTTTGTACTTGGATGAAAACCTTTTTTTAAGAGTTTCAAAATCTCTCTCTTCTGTTTTCTTTAAATCATTTTCAATGTTGCTGATAAATGTCAGAATTTTTGAACGCACTCTTTCATTTGTATCATCATCATCTGTTCCCGAAACAAGTAATATTGTTTTTTCTATATCAAAATTACACTCAACCAAAGTTTTTAACGCAAGACCCCGAAGATTTTCCGAAATCATTGTTCTGTTAATATTCCCAAGCTCTTTAGCTGTTTCAACAATTGATGAGTGAGAAAATTTTTTACTGCGAAGGGATTCAAGCACAATATCTTCAAAACTATAACTTACCTCCTTAATAATTTCTGTGGGCAGATCGGTAAGCCTGATCATATTTCGTTTTTCTGAATTAGCAAATATTACTGCTCGTTTAATTACTGATTCAAGTTCTCTTACGTTTCCCTTCCATCTGTAATCATTTAATGCCTGTAAAGCAGCTTTGGATATCTGTATATCAGAAGATTCTGCATTCAGGAAATATTTTGCAATAACATTTATGTCTTCTTTTCTTTCGCGTAATGGCGGAAGTTCAATATTAATTACATTTAATCTGTAAAAAAGATCTTCGCGGAATTTTTTCTCTTTCACAAGTTCCGCAAGATTTTTATTTGTTGCTGCAATTACCCGGACATCTACTCTGTATGATTTTGTAGAACCAACTTTTTCTATTTCACCTGATTGTAAAACACGTAGCATTTTTGCCTGGAAGTTTTCAGATGTTTCTCCTATTTCATCAAGAAAAATTGTTCCTTGATCAGCAAGTTCAAACCTGCCTTGTCTGTCAGCAATTGCACCCGTGAATGCACCGCGTTCATGTCCGAATAATTCGCTTTCAAGAAGACTATCCTGAAGTGCAGCACAATTAACAGAAATAAATTTGTTCTCTTTTCTTTTGCTTAATAAATGAATTGCCTTTGCAGCAAGTTCTTTTCCTGTTCCGCTTTCGCCTGTGATTAGTATTGTGGCATCTGTTGGCGCTGCTTTTTTAATTAATTCAACCGCTTTAGCCATTTCACCCGAAGAGTAAACAATACCAAAAAAGTTTTCAACTCTGCTGCTGATTTTAATCTCAGCTTCGAAACGGTCATCTTCACTGCCCCTGAGTTTTTTAATATCACTTTGTAATGAATTTATCTTTTCAACAAGCTGAGTAGATTCTTGTCCTGAGTCTTTTATTTCTTTCTGGAGATTTTTGAGTTCAAGTTCTTTAGCTTGTAGTAAATTTCGTAATGCTGTGGCTTCATCAATTGCGCCTTTAAGTTGTTCTCTTCCCTGAATGAAATAAAGCGAAATGTCAGCGATGATTAAAGCCATGAACGGAATAAAGAAAAACGAGAGAGCGATTTTCCAGAAGAGTATATCTGTCATAATAAATGAAAGTAATATAACAGCTATTCCAAAAATGAAATATCTGGCAATAATATTCCTCTGATAAATGCTTATATGAATAATGAATCCCAGAATAATCAGGACAAAAATTATGGCAGATAAATCGTAATATTTTCCATTTATGTAACGTGAGTTTAAAATATTATCGAGTGCAAAAGCATGAAAAGCCACACCCGGCATCTGCTCATCAAACGGAGTTTGAATTGAAGAAGCAATCTGCGGGTCGCTTATGCCTATGATTACAAATTTATTTTCAAATTGCTTAAGCTCTTTGCTTTGACTATAAACTAGCTCTGCAAATTCAAGCGCTGAGTAATTCTTAAACTTGTTCCAGGATGAAATAAAATTGACAATGATGGATTTCTTTTCAAGCTCGCTTCCTGAAAGTTGTAACGAAAACGCTTTTTCATCTAACTTGCTTTGTTTCAGACTAAACGGAACTTCATAATGGTCATCTTTGATAAAGTTGATATGACCTGTAGGTATGTCTTCATTCAATAACTTTGGACTCGGATAGCTCAGCGAATCAGTAAAGTATTGACCATTCCACTCTGTAATCTTTCCTGCAACACAACTCAAGACTACTTTACCGGATTTCTCAATTTCTTTGATCAGCAAATTATCATACACCGATTGGGTAACAAAGCGTGAGCTTAAAAATATTTCAAGACCGATTTTTTTTACTCCAGTCTTTGTCAGCTGGTTTATCAAAAGGGCGTAGTAATTTCTTTTTATTGGCCAGGGACCGATTCGGGCAATATCTTCTTCAGAAAAGTGTATGATAATAATATTTGTATCGGGATTAGTTTCACCTTTTGTTTTTATGAATATGTTCCCGATTTCTCTATCTGTACTTTTTCTCAGACCTTGAAAAATTAAAAGTATTAAGCAGACGAGAAGAATTATCGCAGCCTTTATTATCAGAATATTTTTGCTTTGTATCTGTGCCAAAATCTTATTTTATAATTACCTGGCACGAAATATAAAAAACCGGAACAATTGTTTTTTCTCAAATAATGATTGAAATGGAATTTATTTAAAATTTAACATTCATTGAGAAATATAAAATTCTGTATCTTTACTCTGAAAATTTCTTTAATAATAACCCCCGGGGACACAATGAAAATATTTAAAACTATAATTCTCTGTGCATCGTTGTTAATTTTATTAGCAGGCTGCCTTCAGGTTGACACAACAATAAATGTTCAGAAAGACGGCAGTGGAACTATAAACCAGAAAGTTGCAATGAGTAAGGCTTTTGTAAATATGATGAAGGAATTTGCACAGGCTTTTCAGGATTCAACTTCAACTTCAACTGAAGAATTCTCTCTCTTTAAAGAAGACGAAATTAAAGCTGATGCAAAAGATTATGGTGAAGATGTAAAATATGTTTCCCATGAATTTATCAGTGACGATCAATGGGAAGGATTTCACGCAGTTTATTCTTTTAATGATATAACAAAAATTAAAATCCAGCCCGATCCCGGTTCTAAAGTTGAAATGGATGAGGAAGAAGGAGAAACGACTGCTGATGAAGAATATTATTTCTTTAAGTTCAAAAAGGGAGATGTTTCAGAATTAATAATTGACCGACCGCCAATAGAACTAAATTCTGAATCTGAAGAAAATAAAGATACTTTGGAGGCTTCAGAACAAAATGACGAAGAGATGGGAGAAGAATTTTTAAAGATGATGGAAGGAATGAAAATAAATATTGCAATTCAGGTTGATGGTAAAATAACCAGTACGAATGCCAGCTATGTGGATGGTTCAAAAATAACTTTGATGCAGATGGATTTGGGTGAAATGATGAAAGACAAAGAAAGCTTTAAGGAATTTAAGAACAAAGAACCTAAGAATATAGAAGAGATGAAAGAATTTCTTGAGAAATTCCCGGGGATAAAAATTGAAGTTGAAAAACCAATATCTGTTAAATTCAAATAATTAATTATAATAAAATTGAGGAGTAAATATGCAGTTAAAAATAATTTCACTGATCTTACTTTGCAGTATCGGATTAGTGTTTGCTCAAACAGATGATACTAAGCTTGGTGCTGAAATAACTCTGACTGAAAAAACAAACATATCAGACATACTAGCAGATCCTGAAGCATATCTTGATAAAACAGTTTTAGTTGAAGGCGAAATTCTTGATGTGTGTTCAATGATGGGCTGCTGGATGGAGTTGAAATCAGAAGACAGTGAAGGAATGATAAAAGTAAAAGTTAAAGATGGCGAAATAGTTTTTCCGATGGAAGCTAAAGGTAAAACAGCTCTTGTTGAAGGCAAAGTATATAAGATTGAACTGACTCAGGAAAAAGCTATTCAACATTTTGAACACGTTGCAGAAGAAAAAGGAGAAGATTTTGATCCTTCAACAATTACAGGTCCAATGACTATTTACCAGATAAAAGGATTGGGTGCTGAAATTCATTAATAGAAGAATATTTATTTAACCGGAGCTGCAAAAACTTGCAGCTTCGCTTGCTCTTTTTAATGTCTTTCGGAAATCCGGTCAAAATACTTTCCAGTTCAACTTACCATTTCAATACTTAAATTTGACTAATGAATGAAAACAAAATAGAAAAACAGACATTTACTTATCCATTTCTTTTCCGGATTATTTTCAGATACGGAAATATTATACTTACACCTTTATTGCTGCTTTATACGGTTCCGCTTGTTACTTTTCTTGATGAGAAAATAATTCTTGCTTTTCCTTTGCTGGTTAATCTATTTCTTATTTATTTCCTGAACAGACATTACTTTAATCTGTATAAAATTCTTCCATACGTGATTGAAGCTGATGATGAAAAAATTATCTGTTCGGGATTTTTTCTTTCAAAAAAAGAAATAATTATTCGGTATAACGATGTTGAATCACTTACCGGTGGAATTTTTGAGAATAAGATATCTGGTCTGATGAAAGTATGTGATGGCAGAAATAATGTTTGTATAGGTTTCTATCAGAGATTAAATAATTCAAGTAAGCTCGCTACTATTCTTTTAAGTAAAGTTAACCGAAATATTTATGATAAAGTGCTTGAGAGGATAATCTCAGGTAAGAAGAAAGCTAAAAAATGAAGATTGCAGTTTTATTATCAGGTGGTGTCGATAGTTCTGTGGCACTTCGTTTATTAAAAGATGAAGGACATGATCTTACAGCTTTTTACTTAAAAATATGGTTGCAGGATGAATTTTCTTTTCTTGGTGAATGTCCCTGGGAAGAAGACCTTAAATATGCACGTGGAGTTTGTGAACAGGTGAATGTTCCGCTCGAAGTAATTCCTTTGCAGACGGAATACTGGGATAATGTTGTTTCATATACTATTACTGAAATCAAAGAAGGCAGAACTCCCAATCCGGATATTTTCTGCAACAGTCTTATTAAGTTCGGTGAGTTTTACGATAAGATTGATCCCTCTTTTGAAAAGATAGCAAGTGGACACTATGCGAATGTTGAAATGATTGATAGAAAATATTTTTTGAAAACTTCTCCTGACCCGGTAAAAGATCAAACATATTTTCTTTCTTATCTTACTCAGAAGCAATTATCAAGAGCGTTGTTCCCGATCGGTAGGTACAGAAAATCCGAAATCCGTGAGCTGGCAGAAAAATATAATCTGCCAACTATGGCAAGGCGAGATAGTCAGGGCATCTGTTTTCTCGGGCAGATTAAGTTTAATGAATTCATCAGGCATCATCTCGGCGAAGTTGAAGGCGATATTGTTGACATTGATTCCGGCAAAGTTATGGGTAAACATCCAGGTTACTACTATTACACAATCGGACAGAGATCAGGATTGAAACTTGGCGGAGGTCCCTGGTTTGTTGTAAAAAAAGATGTAATGAAAAATATCATCTTCATCTCAAGACAAAACCTCGCTGAGCGTGCACGAAATGAATTTTCTGTTGGAAAGATTAACTGGATTGCAGGTCAGCCGCCGGAGAAGAAAAAACTAAAAGTAAAAATCCGTCACGGAGCCAGAATACATGAATGCATGATTTCATGGATGCATGAAGGAATTTTGACTGTTACAATGTCTGATTCAGATAGTGGAATTGCACCAGGTCAGTTTGCTGTTTTTTATGATGATGATGTTTGTCTCGGTGGGGGAGTTATATTGGAAGATTCAGATTAAGCTCTCAACCTAATTCGGGTTGAATTTGATTTCACTCACCGGCAATGAGGAAATTGAAATAAGATTCTTCGAAATACCCAGAAGCTTTTCACAATTGCCGCATAAGTAAGCATATCTCTTTCCAATAACTGAATCCATTTGACATATCCAGATGTCTTTAGTTTCCAGCTTGCATTGCGGACAATTTATCTTTAATGATTCTTTGTGAAGTATTTTAGTTATCATATTTTTTTCAGATACCTTTAAGACACGTCAATCATTAAAAAAGTTACATCGAAAATAGCACCAAAATTTTTTAATAAATGTGTTTATGATTACACTACAAGTTCTTATTAATATTAGAACTAATCAATTCATAAAACGATCGAGATAATATTTCTTTTGGTTCAGGATTGAACTATTGTCTTTAATGAATGAGCTTATTCTCTCCGCTGAAATTACACGGGCAATTCCGTAACGAATGGAAGAAAATCTTTTTACATATTCTTCACCTTTGTAAGGAACAATTTGATTATAACGCTCATTATTTTTTAATGGTTTTGGAACCAGGATATTTTCTTCTTCTTCAGGAACCCACTGAATCATTCCAACCATTTCAAAATTTGGAACACCATCTCTTATTGCAAGAACAACACCACCGCTCATACCATTATTGATAACTGCATCAACGAGAAAAGAACCGGTTTCATCTCTGCCCGGATTGCTAACGATAGCTTTGGTAACCATCTGATGATTAATTGGATAACCGAATATGTAAACAAAAGATCCCCAGTCAAGTTCTTTAGCTCTGCCCATAGGATAATTAAATACAGGAAATCTTAAATCGGATAATGCGTGATAGTCCTTTCCAATTAAAGCAATATCGCTTTTTTTATCTGACAGAAGCAGTTCAAATTGACTGTCTTCAGGAAAACCCGCAGCATAAATGGTTTGTCTTTCTTTAATGAAAATCACCTGAATGTATTTTGTGAAACTACCTTCCGAATCGTAAAAATATGAAATAATAGTATCAGGAAATTCTACAATGTGTGCACAGGTAAGTATTCCAACTTTACCTTCATCAAAATAAATTGTTGTTCCCGTACCTGAATTAGTTTGATCTGCGTAACCTTCCGAGATAGCAGCATCATGCAGGTCAGTATTTTTAAGATTATCCAGAGTTAATTTAGTATTGGAGTCAAATGTGTAAGTCTTATAAAACACGCTGCTGTGTATTCTGTGAACAACAGAACTGATTTCTCTCAATTCATCAGAAGCCCCTTTGTACGGGAACTCACTGTCGTACTTTCCATCTGCTAAAATAGGGTAGATTTCTTTATAACTGACAGTTGAACAAGATGAGAGAAAAAGTAAAATAACAATAATGGAAGTTGCAGATGTAATAACTTCCGCCCGGTTCATCATAATTGCCTCCTTAATAAATATTGTTAAAAAATTATTTGCGTTCTACTGCATCAATCAGTTTCCTAAAACGATGAGGATTAAAATATGTTGCTGCATGTGAACTTATTTACTTTCCTGATGCTTTACTTTAAAACCTTTTTTCATCCAGCCTCTTGCCAGAAATAATCCAACCGGAGAAATAATTGCAATGAAGCCATAAATCAGCCACATCGTCTCGGTATTCATTTCTGATGGAAGTGTATCTGCAGGACAGTAATTCATCAAAAACCATCCGGAGTATAAGCTTGTAATGACTTTAGTAAGGAACCAGGGAAATTGTCCGATTCCCATATAAATTCCTGTCATATTTTTTGGTGCGATTTCAGCAACCCATTGTAAAAATCTTGGCTGCCACATAGCTTCACCAACTGTCATCAGAGTAATGTATGCCAGAAGTGTATATAAATTTGGTCCGAGTGCTAAGATAAAAGTTGGAGATGCCATTACGAATGTTCCGATAATCATCATATTGTAAGTGTCCTTCTTTGAAGTTAGAGCGGTGACCATCGGAGTAAGAATGAAGATGAGTATGGGATTCAGATTTACAAAAAATTCAAAATTATCATCAATGAAGTTTGGTATTCCAAAGTATGTTTGCCCCTGAAAAGCACGACTTGTGTATTGTGGAATTGTTAGCCAGTTGTGTGCAAACAAAGTTTGTACGAAAATCAAAATAAAAACGAAATATAAAAATCTTAAATCCTTAAGAGGAAAATTTCTAATATAGTAAGCAAACTTTTCTTTACTTGACAATCCTGCCATATCATCTTTTTCTGCTGCTTTCTGATTACCATCAGCATCCCGATTAGCATCACTGAGAGCTTTTTCCATGGCTTTCTTTGTAATTATAAAATAGACAATGCCAATGCCCACAACAGTAAGAGCGGCATAAACCCAAAATACACCGGGGATGCCGAAAGCTTTCCTGACAGGTGGAGAAATTATTCCCGGTAAAAATCCGCCAAGATTCATTAATGCATAAAGCATTGCATAACCCATAGCAGCAGTTTTTTCATTTGTAAGTTGTTTAACTCCCGCATAACAAGCCGGCTGATAAATTCCATAACCCAGAATGACTCCAAAAATTCCAAGCATTGCAAAAATGTGTGCAGAGCCCCATAAACCGGGAACACCTATCTCCGGAGATATTGTAAGAAATATTCTGCCAACAAGCATTAAGCTAAGAGAAATAAGCAAAGATTTTCGTAAACCAATCCAGTCAACTGTTGCTCCAAGAAACAGCATTGCGATTGTAATTCCAGCGGTAAGGATTCCAACCATTCTTCCGGCATCAATATCATTTAGCCCGATATATTCATTAAAGAAAATTGCCAGCAAACCAACCACACCAAAATATGTTAAACCTTCAAGCACGTATGAAAGGTTAACACCAAGCAAAGCACGGGATGTGTGAGCCAGATCTACGAAAGGTTGGGTGAGTTCCATTACTATACCGTCAAAGAATGAGGCTTTCTGTTCTGCTGGTTTGTCTTTCCTGGCTTTATTAAGAATTATTAAATAGGAAATTGGCGGGAGTATTAACGAAAAAATAAACCACAATAAACCTGAGTACCCTTTTAGTATCGCAGTTCGTGATGTTCCAAGTACGAAAAAAATATATAATATTATTGCAAGACCAATAAATACAATTAACAGGTCACTCATAATTCCTCACATTATTTATTTTTTAATTTAAGAGATAGCCGGAGAAATAAATTAACACAAAAACTTTTTTGATCAGGAAGTACAAACTACTTTTTCTTCTCTTACTAATTAATAATCAAATTGATTTATAAATTTTTATGGTTGCCCAGATATCTCGGAATTGTAAAAGAGAACCGGCTTCCTTTGCCTTCCTCACTTTCAACCCAGAGAACACCATTATTTTTTTCAATAAACTCTTTGCATAAAATCAAACCGAGTCCTGTTCCTTTTTCATTAGCTGTTCCATCTCTTCTGTATTGCTCGTCTATTCTGAAAAGGTTCCTTTGATTTTCAACACTGATTCCGATTCCGTTATCCAGTACGGATACTTCAGCGTTATTGCCATTAATTATTGCCTTAATTTCAATTCTGCCGCCCGGTCGTGTGAACTTAATACTGTTCGAAACAAAATTTCTCAGAATCATATTTAACATATATTTATCAGCAAATACAAAAATTTCTTCAGTAGTATTGTTTACCAACTCTATCTGCTTTCGTTTAGCATTTTCTTTGTAAAGATTGATTATTTCGCTGCCAAGATCTGCAAGGTTAATTATACTTCTTTGAACTTCCAGTTTACCAAGTTGAAGACGTGACCATTCAAGCAGATTGAGAATAAGATTGTAAACATTCTGTGACGTTTTATATACATCAGAAACAAGATTTATGATTTGTTCTTCATTTAAGTCTTTGTATGATTGAGAAAGGTACTCTGTTATACCCAGCAGCGCATTAAACGGGCTTCTCAGGTCGTGAGAAATGATGCTGAAAAATTTATCTTTAGCAGCATTTAAGTTCTTTAATTCACCGGCGTATTGAATAAGCTGCTCTTCATTTTTTTTCCTCTTTGTAATATCCTGAACCTGCACTATGAAATAAAGAGGTTTGCGTTCAAAATCTCTCATCAGAGAAATAGATGTTAAAGCCCAGATAACCTCTCCCTTTTTGTTTATATATCTTTTTTCAATTAAAGAATTCCCGGGGCTTTCATTACTCAGTAATTCCTTGGTTAGTTTAATAGATTTTTCGATGTCACCGGGATGAGTTATATCTCTGAAATTAGTATTGATGATTTCATTTGCGTTATAGCCGAGCAAATCGCAAAACACCCGATTAGCTCTGGTAAATTGACCATCGGGGCTTAAAATTGCCATTCCGATACCGGAACCTTCAAATACGTTCCTGAATTTTTCTTCGCTCCTCTGAAGCTCAATTTCAGCATTCTTTCTTTCAGTAATATCAATTGTAGTTCCTATTAATCTCAGTGGTTTTTTGTCATCTGCATTGAACAAAAGACCATAATCAACAACCCAACCAATCGAGCCATCCTTCTTGTAAATCCGGTGTTCAAGTCTGAATTCTCTTTCAGAACTTTTCAGAAATTTCTGAAACGCTTCTGACATTAAGGGTCTGTCGTCTTTGTAAACCAGAGCAGACCAATCATCCAAGTTGTCTGATAATTCATTTTCATTATAACCATAGAGAGCTTTCAGGTTATTATCTGAAAAATATTTCTTTTCGGTTGGCCAGAATTCAAACACTCCGGTCTTGCTGGCTTTAATTGCAATTTCAAGACGCAATTTTGTTTCTAACAGCTCCTTATAAATATTGCTTTTATAAAGAGCCATTTCAACAATCCGGTTGAACTCTTTTAAGTCAATTGGTTTTGTCAGATATCCGAAATGATCAACAGTTTTTGCTCGCTGAAATGATTCGTCGTCTGTTAATGAGGTTAGAAAGATAACAGGTAACTGATAATTTTTTCGGATATAATCAGCAGTTTCAATTCCATCCATAGAACCCATAAGCTTTATATCCATTAAAACTATATCAGGATTAAACTTTGCGGCTTGTTCGATAGCATCTTCACCTGAATTAGAAGTACCTACTACTGTGTAGCCAGCACCTGTGAGTTGTTTTGCGGTGTACCTTGCAACTATTTGTTCGTCTTCAACTAATAAAACTTTTATGCTATTCATCTATTAAATCAGAAATTTATTTCAACTGCAACATAAATTTAGTTATGAAAAGAATATTATTCGAATGAATAAAATTTAATCTGATATTAAATAAAGTGCTTTATCAACGTAATAATTTAGCTGAGGCAAGTAATCCTTTCAAACCCTGCAAACCACCTGTATGTATTGCAATTATCCGGCTTCCTTCAGCAAAATATCCTTTGGCTGTAAGGTCATAAATACCAAATAACATCTTGCCGGTGTATATAGGTTCAATTGGAATTTTAGTAAGGGAAGTAAATTTGTAAGTAAATTCTCTAAGCTCTGAATTCATCTTTGCATATCCGCCAAAGTGATAGTCAAGATTAATTTCCCAGTTTCTGAAAGAGTTATTACCGGAATTTTCAAGCAGGTTGTTCACATTTTCTATCAGGAATGAGGCTCCTTTTAGTACGGCAAACCCCAGAGCAAATTGGTTTTCATTCAAACCGGAAATTAACCCGGCTAAAGTTCCGCCTGTTCCGCACGGAGAGCAAATGTAATCGAACGGAATGTCAATACTTTTAACAATATCACTGCAGCCTTTAACTGCTAATTCATTTGTTCCGCCTTCCGGCACTAAATAAAAATTGCCAAAAATATTTTGAAGATAATTTATAATTTCAGAAGAATTCTTTTTTCTGTAAGCTGTTCTATCGAGATAATGAAATATCATCCCATTCTCTTTTGCAAAAGAGAGCGTTGGATTTAACGGCAGGTGTTCCTCTCCTCTGATAATTCCGATAGTATTAAAATTAAAAATCCTTCCTGCTGCAGCAACAGCATAAATATGATTTGAATAAGCACCACCGAAAGTTAAAATAGTATCTTTCCCTTGCTTCCGTGCTTCAGCAAGATTATGCTTTAACTTATGCCATTTATTGCCTGACATTTCGGGATGATTCAAATCTTCTCTTTTTACGAACAATGAAATTTGTCTCTCAGCCAGAAAAGGATCGTTAACTTTTTCCAGTGGAGTATTTTCGATTATTTGTATTGAGTCTTTCAGATTATTTATCCGGATTTTTAACAACTAAATTTATTCAGGATGTGAGATATAAAAAATAAAATTAAACTTATGCTTAAATTATTGTTTAGCATACTTAATTATTTTTGTTATCATAATAAATATTCAATAATCACTAAATTAAAATGACCAAAACAGAAATAGAAAATTTAAAGGAAGAACTTCTTAAAGAACAGCATCTTGAAATTCCCGTTGAGAAGATACTCGCGCAGATTAAAATTTTTGAAAAGGGGATTCCTTACTTAAAACTTGTCAAACCGTGTACGGTTGGTGACGGCATAAAAATAATTTCTGCGAATGAACAGCAGAAGTACATCAACATTTTTCATTCAGCACTTGAGGAAGGTAGAATTATTAAATTTGTTCCTGCTTCAGGAGCGGCAACAAGAATGTTCAAGAAGCAGTTATCCGTATTGGTAAAATATGATAATCCAACATTCCGGGAAATCAAAGACTTAGGAGATAATGGAGATGAGGATTGTAAAGCAACTATTGAGTTTTTCGAGAACATACATCGCTTTGCATTTTATGATGAACTAAAGAAAGTTATTTCAAAGAGCGGGAAACAACTTGAAGATTTAATTACTAAAGAGAAAGTTGCTGACATAGTTCGATTCGTGGCGGAAAGTGTTGGACTGAATTATGCAAAGCTTCCGAAAGGTAGTATTCTGTTTCATAGTTATTTAGATGGAGCCAGAACACCATTTGAAGAACATCTCATCGAAGCAATGAACTATTCTGCCGGTAAAGATAAAATGGTGAGAATCCATTTTACAATTTCACAAGAGCATGAAACGGAGGTTAAAAAGTTATTCAACTCTTTGATAGAAAAATACAGCAGGCAAGGCTGGAAGTTTGATGTTCAATTTTCATTTCAAAGTCCTTCTACTGATACGATATCAGTTACTCCCGATAATAAACTTTTCAGGGATGAAAAAGGAAAAATTTTACTCAGACCGGGTGGACACGGCGCATTGTTGAAAAATCTGAATGACCTGAAAGCTGACATCGTATCTATAAAGAATATAGATAATATTGTGCCTGATCATTTACGGGATGAGACTTATAAATATAAAAAGATTCTCGGCGGTTATCTTATTTCTCTTCAGGAAAAAGTTTTTAGCATGCTTCATAACCTGGAAAAAGATTTATTTAATGAAAGTTCAATCAAGAAAGTAGTCGGTTTTATAAAAGATGAATTTGAGGTTGATTTATCCGACCAGTTAAAAAGCAAGACTTTTTCTGAACAGAAAAATTATTTGTTTAACTTTCTTAACCGTCCGATTCGTATTTGCGGAATGGTGAAAAAAGAAAATCACCCCGGCGGAAGTCCTCTTTGGGTTGAAGGAGATAAGGGTGAGTTAACGAAGCAGATTGTTGAAACGGCTCAGGTGGATCTTTCAGATAGAAATCAGGTTAGCATTCTTGAAAACGCAACTCACTTTAATCCTGTTGATATTGCTTGCGGAGTTAAGGATTACAAAGGGAATAATTTTGATCTTCAGAAGTTTTCAAATCCTGAAACCGGACTAATAACAAAAAAATCCAAAGATGGAAAAGATTTAAAGGCTCTTGAACTTCCCGGTTTGTGGAATGGTGGAATGTATTATTGGCTAACAGTTTTTGTTGAAGTTCCGAAGATTACTTTTAATCCTGTAAAAGAAGTAAATGATTTGTTAAAGCCTGAACATCAGCCACTAAAATCTTAGAAATTAATTTTTAATAGAAGTGGATCACCCCACGTGGCAAATGGGGTGATCGCACAAGGAGGGCGTTATTTAGTTAGCTATGCTTTTTGGTGGATTGTGCACAATTTTCCGAATCGTGTCAAACTGCAGGTAAGGATATTCAGCTCTCAAAGAATCAATTGCGTCGCCGGTTCTTAATTTCTGCGCTCTCAGTGATCTAAACTTTTTCCTGATGATGTAGTCCCGCACGGCTCTCTCGTTTATTAAACCACGGGATACCAGCAAATCGTAAATTTCATCACTAATCAAATCTGAAATTGGATTAGTCAGTTCTTTTTTTGTTGCTTCCATTTACGCACCCTTTATGTTTTTTGATTCATCAAAACACAATTTTAAGAATTATGAATTCTGATTTATGAATGTTCATAATCTCTGATCTAAAACTATCAGAAAATTGAAGGGAAGCAATTACACGATTATGTAATTCTTTGTAATTCAGGTTTAAAAAAGGAATCAGCACTACATATCTATGTAGGTGATGCTGCTTTAGATGATCTTTTTGCGAATTGCTTTTGCTACGGCTTCGGATTGAGTGTGGACATGAAGTTTTTTGTATATGTTTTTAATATGATGACGAACAGTATCAACACTTATGAGAAGTTGATCAGCTATTTGCTGATAGTTATTCCCTCCCGCTAAAAGATTTATTACTTCTTTTTCTCTTGAACTGAGCTCGAATTCCTGATTTTCACTTTTTGCATCTTTTGATTCTTTAAAAGCGGTAATTACCTGTCGGGCAATCTGGCTGCTCATTGGTGAACCACCTTCGTAAACTTCTTTTATCGCTTCAAGAAGCTTGGATGGAGGAGTCTTTTTTACAAGATAACCACAGGCACCTGCACAAAGTGCATCAAAAACTTTTTCACTGTCTTCATAAATCGTGAGCATAAGAATATCAATATCAGGCTTTAACTTCTTTGCTTCTTTCACTCCTTCAATACCACTCATTCCGGGAAGTGCAATATCCATCAGAACAACATTTACATCAAGTGATGAAAATTTTGCCAGAAAGCTTTCGCAATCTCTGAACAAACCAACACTTTTATAGCCGGTTGTTCCATTAATCAGGGCTGCTAATCCTTCTCTTATTGTATCATTGTCTTCGACTATTGCTACGTTAATCATTTTCTGTAAATTTATTTGAGTAATGATTTTAATCTGTTCAGTCTTCCGAGTTTTCCCGAAAAAATTATTGTTGTGCCTTTGCCAATTTCAGTTTCCCAGCTGAGCTTTCCTTTTATTTTATTTGCCCTGTTTTCCATGTTCTTTATTCCGTTGCCAAACTTAACTTTATTTGAATCAAATCCTTTACCATCATCTTTCAGAATAATTTCAATTATATCATTCTTGTAAGATGCCCCGAGAATAATTCTTTTGCATCCGCTGTGTTTGATGGCATTGTTGATTGCTTCTTTAAACATAAGCAAAAGATTTTGTTTATATTCCATCGGGAGTTTTATATCATCACTTTTCTCAATATTATTAACCTGAAATGAAATTCCAATCGAACCGAAAAACTCGTTGTATGAATCTTTCAGTTTTACAATCAAATCGTACAGCGAATCTCTTTGTGGATTTACAACCCAGACAATATCACTCATCGAATCAACCAGATGACGCGCGGTTTCGCTTATTTTTTGCAATTCCTTTTTTACAACTGAACTTGAATCTCCTTCGCTTCTTTCGGTAACTTCACTGAGTATTGCAATTTCAGTTAAACCCGCACCGATATTATCATGAAGATCTGAAGCAATTTTTAGTTTTAACTTTTCAATTTCAAGCTGACTTTTTATTCTGACAGTTCCTATGTAGTAAATTAATAACACAATTATAATCACTACAAGAGTAACAAACCACCACGTTTGCCAGAAAGGTGGAGTGATGATTATTTTAATTGAAGCCGGTGTTTCATTCCAGATTCCATCCTCGTTGGTTCCTTTAACTAAAAATGTAAATTCACCTGCTGGAAGATTTGTGTAAGTTGCGATTCTTCTTAAACCATCAGTGGTTATCCACGAATCCTGAACACCTTGTAGAATGTAACTGTATTTGTTTTGCTTGGGAATTGAAAAATCGAGTGCAGAGAATTCAATTGTAATAAAATTCTGGTTGTATGATAAAATTAATTCATCCGGCTCGCCTTTAACTCTGATATCCATCACTTTTATACTGCTGATTACAACAGGCGGAACATATTGATTAATTTTTACGCTGTCCGGATTAAAGAAATTAAATCCATTGATTCCACCAAAGTATATTATCCCATCCTTATCCTTAAAGTAAGCGCCTCCGCTGAATTCCATACTCTGAACTCCATCATCAATTCCAAACTGCGTAAATCTGTTTTTATCAGTATCAAAAAGAAAAATACCGGCATCAGTGCTAAGCCATAAATTATTTTTATTGTCTTCGAGTATACCGTAAACCACTGCACTATTTAATCCCTGAGCGAGGGAAAAATTTTGAACTGACATCGTAACAATGTCTAATTTATTCAATCCACTGCCTGAAGTTCCAATCCATATAGAATTATCCGAAGCTTCCATAAGCGAGAGAACTTTAACGTTTAGTGCTTCTCTGGATTTTTGAGTTGCCGGAAAAATGACTTCAAACTTTTCTGTTTCTTCATAAAACCTGTTCAACCCGCCGCCATAGGTTCCTACCCAAAAATTATTTTTGCTGTCCTTAAGAATTGAATAAACACGGTCATCAGAAAGCGAATGAGGATCTGAGGAATTATGTTTATAAACTTTAAACTCAGGAACTCCTGAAGAATTATTATCAAATGAAAGTTTATTCAGCCCGCCTCCGAAAGTTGCAACCCAGATTGTTCTCTCTGATTCAACATAAATATCGAGCACCTGATTAGCTGATAAAGAGTTTGGATTTTCAGGTTCATTTTTAAATACATCTATCTTTTGTCCGGATTTATCAATTCTGTTCAGTCCTCCGTTATAAGTTCCAATCCAGATATTACCAAACTCATCTTCATTGATTGATCTGATATGATTATCACTGATACTATTTATTTGCCCGGGCAGTTTCTTAAAGATTCTGGTTTGATTTGAATTGAAGTTAAAAACATTCACTCCGCCTCTGTATGTTCCAACCCAGAGATTATTCTTACTGTCTTTGAACAAAGACCAAACTATGTCATCATTTAACTTCAGGTTGCCGGGAGAATTGCTGTTGATTATTTCAAACTTCAATTTGCTTTTTTGAATTTTTGTTACACCTTTTCCAAGGTGGGAACCAGCCCATAACAAGCCGGATCTGTCAACAAACAGTGAGAGTATTTCAACATCAGAAAACGGATTTTGCCGGGAAGATAATTTTGAAAAGTTGGTGAATGTTTCAGTAGTTAAATCAAGCCTGTCAATCCCGCCACCGAAAGTTCCTATCCATAAATATCCGGCAGAATCCTGTTGAATAGCCATCACCGTATTTTCTGAAATACTTCTGCCGGGCTTGTAGTTTTTTTGAAAGTGTTTAAATCTGGTTTTGTCTGAAGGTAGTGTTTTATTATTTGTATCAAGTTTATTTAAACCGCCGTAAAAAGTTCCGATCCAGATGTTGCCAGCATTATCTTCGAATAAGCTGATAGTTTTATCATCACTGATTGAAAATTTATTGTTTTCACTCGATCTGTATCGCAAAAACCTGGTTGTTTGTGAATTACTTTTATTATTCCCATTAGAATTTTCTTTAGCCAGTTTATTTAAACCACCGCCAAATGTCGCAATCCATAAATCATCATTACTATCCAGTATTAAATCTGTTACTCTGTTTGAACTTAAGCTGAAAATATTGTCAGGATCGCTGTAATGGTGAATTCCTTTATTTGTCTTTCTATCGAACTTAATCAATCCATTTCCCCAGGTTCCAAACCACAAGTAGCCCTCATCATCTTCGGCGATTGCAGTAATGGTATTTATTTGATTTCTGGAAAAAGCAAGCGGATAATCGTAGAAATCTTTTTCAGAATTATTGATGGTAGAAAAAAAGTCATTCACAAAATATCTTTTGAATACTTCTGTTTTCCTGTCAAAACAATTTAAGTAACCATTAACAGTGCCTATCCAGATAAAGCCATCACTATCTTCATAAAGTGCAGAAATAAAATTGTCTGAGATAGATGAAGCGTCTGAAGGATCATTTACATATACTCTGAATTCATAGCCATCGTAACGGTTTAAGCCATCAATTGTTCCTAGCCATAAATATCCGTCCTCATCTTGTATCATTGAGAAGATTGTGCTTTGAGAAAGTCCATCAGCATCGGTAAGTTGCCGGAAAATATATTCTTCAGTCTGGGAAAATAATGGCGAAAGTAGAAGGAGAGAGAACAGTATAATTTTTAATGATTTCATTTGACTAAAAACAGCTTCGTCTGTATTTCAATAATACGAAATATAGTAAATTGAATCGTCATTTTAATTATAATTAAATTGTCAGAAGAAAGATAATCAGTTTGAACTTTTAACAACAGGATTTATGAAAAAGAATTTTTCAATAGATACGATTAAAAGATTTTATTCACTGAAATCTCACAAGATTTATTCTTTGCCGATTGTGATACTTATGCCTCACAGCCGATGTAATTGTCGTTGTGTTATGTGCGATATCTGGAAAGGAAATAATAATGTTAAGCAGCTTGAAGAATCTGATATTGTGAAGATGCTGGATTCATTTCGGGAATTAAATACAAGAGAAGTCGTGATGTCAGGCGGAGAAGCTCTGATGCATCCAAACTTTTTCAGACTTTGTGAAATTATTAAATCAAAAAAAATTAAAATCACGCTACTTTCAACAGGACTGCTCTTAAAGAAATATGCTTCCGAAATTATTGCAAAGACAAATGAAGTGATTGTTTCACTGGATGGTTCAAAAGAGGTCCACGATAAAATCAGGAATATTCCAAATGCATTTGATAAACTCAAAGAAGGTGTGCAGGAATTAAAAAAACTAAATCCGAAATTCAAAGTAACAGCGCGCAGTGTAATTCAGAAAGAAAATTTTGAAGATTTGCCAAACATTGTTGAATCTGCCCGTGAAATCGGATTAGACCAGATCAGCTTTTTAACTGCAGATGTTTCAACAGATGCATTCAACAGACCTGAATTATGGGGAGAGGAGAAGGTAAGTGAAATAAGATTATCATCAGAAGAATTAAAGAAATTCAAAGAAGTTATTGAAATACTTATTCATACTCATTCTGCAGATTTCCAAAACAGGTTTATCGCCGAATCTCCCGAAAGATTTAGAAGATTTTATGAATACTATGCTGCATTCCAGGGATTAAATCAATTTCCATCTGTTCGCTGCAATGCACCATGGGTTTCAGCAGTAATTGAAGCAGACGGAAGTGTTCGTCCTTGTTTCTTTCACGAGGTAATTGGCGATATCAGAAAAGCATCTTTAGCGGATATAATTAATTCTGAAAAATCAATTTCTTTTAGAAAGAATCTTGATGTTAGTACAAACTCTGTCTGTGAGAAATGTGTTTGTTCGCTTAACCTTTCACCTTTTGCTAAGGTGTGAGTTAAATTTTTTACCTGTGAAAATTTATTGCTCTGTGCTTTTAATATTGTAGATGAAATGATTTTCCCCCCAGGTTTTTTTATTGAACACTTCATTCATGGAAAATTTATATTCACCGGCGATTGACTTTATCATTTCAAGATCTGCTTCATCTGACAAAACCATAATTACATTAGTATTTTCATAAACATTGTTTGCAAGCTGCGAAAATAATTTCCTGAAATATTGAAAATCATCGCCGCCGAACCAGGCAAACTCTTTTTCACTCGAAGGAGTTTTTTTGTAATAGGGAGGATTAATAATAATATAGTCATACCTTCGATGAGAAATGTCATCAAAAAGATCTGAATGAACGACTTCAACATTTGCATCGGTCATCTTTACATTTTTCTCAATGTTGTAAACTGCTGTTAAGCTTATATCGGATGCGGTAACATATCCGCCGCGTCTTGATACGAAAATTGAAATCAGTCCTGTACCTGCACCCAGTTCAAGAACATATTTTTTATGTAAATCAATTTGCTCAAGATATTTCAGCAGAAGCTTTGTGCTGAAAAAAAATCCCGGATGAAAAACTCCCGGAAAAACTTTTACAGTAATGCCTTTGTAAGTATAGTCCCGCTCTTTCGATAAATATTTTTCAGAAGCAGGATAAATGATTCTGAAAGCAATACTCTTTAATAAACTTTTCTTTTTCTGTGTTTTCATTCTGTGTAAAATCCTTCAACTTCAGGTCTGCGGTATTTCAGCCAGAACTTTTGAAGAGCTTTTAATTCGTACGGAAAATTGTAGAATCCGGTCCTGTACCTGAATGACGAAATAAACCGCATAATACTCTTTTGAAAAGAAGTTAATTTAAAATCAGATACAGTTGGGTATTGAGCATTTATCACAGTTTCAAAATTCAGAATTTTGTTAACCATTTCCGGTGTCAACCAGGGCGTTAATGGATTTTTCCTCAAGTCAAAATTTGCCCATTGCGGATCGAGCCAGTCGTCAAGTTTTTCTGGAAATCTGAAACCGGTTTTAACTACTTCGTTGTAAAGTTCTGATCCTTCTGTCGGAACCGGACTATATACATAAATAATAATTTCAGTATCAGGATTAATTTCTTTTATCTGTTTGATGAACTGAATATCCTCATCAATCTGTTGCATAACTTTCTCGGGAGTTTCCGCGGGAAGACCAAGCACGAAAGAATATTCAGGAATGATGCCAAACTTCTTCATTCTTTCAGCAAACTTTTTTATTTGTTCT
Source organism: Ignavibacteriaceae bacterium (assembly GCA_013388525.1). Next base: position 33,217 of record JACAFA010000207.1, read on the forward strand.
CCGGATTGCGTTCCGCCTTTATCCATTTGTTTCAGAATTGCATCGTTACCTGTTTCAGCGCCAAAGAAAATCATTCTGCAGCCAGCTTCCCGCATCAATGCAAGTGATTCGTCAGAGTATTTATGAATCGTATCTATTCTCCCTTCACCCCACCAGACGATATTTTCTTTCTTAATCAGTTTTGAAAATTCTACTGTTCTATTTTCAGAAACAAAAAAATTATTGTCGTGGAATTCAACTGCATTTGCCCCGTATTCATCTTTTAAATATTTGACATCTTTATAAATCAAGGGTGCTGATTTTCCTTTCCATCTTGCTTCATATATCGGAACAACAGCACAGAATGAACAAGTAAAAGGACATCCTACACTTGAATGATACGCAGCAGTTTTTGTCCCCAGAAATGTTTTACCGAGGTAGTTTCTAATCGGATAAAATTTGTTCAGTTTTTCGTACGGAAGAGGAGGAAGTAAATCCTGATCGAGCAAATCAGCTTTCGGCGTTTTGATGAACTCACCGTTTCTTTTGAAGATAAGATTTTTTATTAAAGACGGATCAGAATTTCGTTCTAATGAATCAATCAATTGAGGGAAAGCTTCATCACCCGGACCGTTGATCACGTAATCAACGTAACCTGAATTTAGTACCGCTTTATACTGATTAGCAGGGAAGTATCCTCCCCAGATATTTATCACCTGAGGAAATTCTTCTCTTACTTTTTTTGTGAAAGGAATAGCCTGTTTAGGTTGTAAACCTGGCATAACTGTGCAGCCGAAATATTTAAACTCTCCGGAACTCAAATAACTTTTTATTTTCTGCAATGGATCTTTTTCAAGGTTCCCGTCAACAAAAACATAATCATACCTTCCTTCGATTGATGCACCGACCTGCAGAATGGAATTCGGAATTCTGTGTTTTGAATTAGCGCTTCTTGGATTGAATAGTATAACTTTACTCATTTGAATCCATGAAAGAAAATTTTGAGTAAGTGTGATTTCATTTTTATTTTGTGCTTCAAATATTAACTGTGTTGTTTAAGATAAAACTCTCTGAGATTTAATAATTATTTTTTCTATATGAAAGTTACATTCGTAAATTACTATTATGACAAAGATATATCAATTGAAGAATATTTTGACAAATATCCTGCTGTTCACGGTTGGGCAAAAGCGCTGCGTGATAAAGGGCTGGATGTAAAGGTTTATCATCGTTTTAGTCAGAATAAAATTTTAGTTAAAGATGATGTTGAATATATTTTAGTGAATGATAAATTTCGAAGTGACTTGAAATGGTATCAAAATCCCGTTTCATTCCACAATAAAATTTGTGAATACAAGCACGAAATAGTCCATATAAACAGTTTTCGCTACGCTTATCAGTCATCACTACTCAAACAAAAAGTTTCTTCAGCAAAGTTTATAATTCAGCATCATGCAGAAAAGCCAGGTCATTGGATTAAACGTTTTATTGTACGGAAATTCTCCTCTTCAGCAGATGGATTTATTTTTTCTTCAACTGAGTTATATGATGAATGGTTTGAAACCAGAACACTTCCAGCAGGTAAAAAGTTTGCTGAGATAATGGAAGGCTCATCTGATTTTATTTTCAGAAATCGTGATGAAGTTAGATTTAAGACAGGTTTAACTGGCAAACCTATTTTTCTTTGGGTCGGAAGACTTAATGTGAACAAAGATCCTGTTACGGTTCTTTCGGGGTTTATAAAAATTCTGAAAGATTTTCCGGAAGCTAAACTGTATATGATTTATTCTGAAGACAATCTTAAATCTGAATTATTATCATTTTTAGAAAGTGATGCCGCAATTAAAAATTCTGTAATTTTGCTGGGATTTATTCCATATAAAAAAATCAGTGATTACTATAACAGTGCAGATTACTTTGTTCTCGGCAGTCATTATGAAGGTTCTGGTTTTAGTCTGGTTGAAGCAATGTCCTGCGGTGTTGTTCCGATTGTTACTGATATACCTGCTTTCAGAATGATTACAGATAATGGACGAATTGGTGGCTTATGGAAATGCAGCGATGCTGAAGCATTTTATACTAAAGCGAAAGAAATTATTAAAAAACCAATAGAAGCAGAATCGAAAAAAACTTTTGATTTTTTCTCTTCCAATCTCAGCTATGCAGCAATAGGGTCAAAAGCAAAAATATTTTATGAAAGTCTGTTTGCGGGAAATTAAGTTAATTAAGTGTTCTAATCATTTTATACCGTAAATTTCTGCGTATCGTTCGACTGTTTCCACTAACGGAAAAAGATTGACGGGAGTAAAGTCCAGTGAAGCTGTAAGCAGCTTTTTGGCAATATGAATAAAGTCTTTTTCATCTTTTTCAACAAACCATTTGGGATTCTCCTGTGCATAACCAACATTATAAGAAATTATGTTCATCCCGTTAACAAGAGCTTCGGCAAAAACATATCCTGAGCCTTCAAAGGTAGAAGGGTGAATAAATATTTTGCTTCTTTGCATCAGCTTAAAAATTTCGGTGCGACTTAACAAACCTGTAAACTCAATATTTTCAGAAATTCCCTTTTGCTTCGCCAGAGTTTTTAATTTTTCCAGTTCAGACCCAGTTCCCACCAATTTGCATTTTAATTTGGGATGAATGTTCTTTAATTCAGCTAATAATTTAATAAGCAAAGAATAATTTTTTAATGGGATTAAAGAGCCAGCAGCTAAAATGTCAATATCGCGTTCAGTGTTTGGAAATTTCTGATCATCAATTCCCCAGTGAATTATCTCATCAACCTTTCTGCTTGTTAATTGCAGAAATTGATCGGATTGATTTTTCGATAAAGCTATAAATTTAACTCCTTCATTTTTGGAATATCTCAAATACTTGTTATCAGCTTTAACATCCTGTCCCATAAGTGTGCAAATATGCTTGCAATTAAATTCTTTCGAAAGCACATTTCCAATCATTGCACACTCACCAAGCCATAATGAATGAATGACATCAATCGGTTTGTCTTTGTTAAGATTTCTGGCTGTCCTGATTGCACGCATCCAGACAAATGGTTTTTGGAAAATATTGTTTTTGCCTGCCATCGGAAAAATATTAATGTTGTTCCAAAGGTATGGCTTGTTGTGATAAGGGTATTGGAACGAAATAACAGAAATCATGACAGAAGTATATAAAGAATTAAACTTTAGAAGAAATTCTTGTAATGGAGGAATACAATTAAAATCATCATCATTTTTTGGAAATCCGGGAGTGAGAAAAAGAATATGCTTCGCTGAATTCATCTGATAATTTTAATCCACGGAAGTGGTAAATCGTTTGTTAAGAACAATATTTTGATTTTATTCTTTATCGAATATTGTTACTAAAGCTTAAAAGGATTAACGATTCTAAGTTTTTCTTCAATTAAAAAATTGTGTTGCATATCTTCAGAATACAGAATGTTACATCTTGCTTCAAGAGCCGAAGATATTATCAAAGAGTCCCAGTGAGATAATTTATACTTTTTACTTATCTCCACAGCCTTTAAAGTTGTATTCAGACTAATGCTGGAAATAATGAACATCTCATCCAGGATTTCAATAATTTCTTTCAAACGGGCAAATGAAATCGGTTGGTCTATCTTTCTTGTTGTTACATTGATGAATTCATTTATTACCTGAACGCTGAGGAAAATTTGAGAGGATATGAAATGTTCTGAAATAACTTTTTTTATTACATCTTGTTTTTGTTTATCGGATTTATCGAATAAATAGATAAGTATATTAGTATCGAAGAATACTTTATCGATCATATAATTCGTCACGTAAAGAATATTGCTTCTTGCCCATCTTCCAACTCAGTTCGTCTATCTTATCTAAAACGATTCTTTTATTAATTGCTGAAAGATTTCTTTTACCCTTTTTCTTTTTTACTCTATTTCCTGTTTTCGATTTATCCATATTATACTTCTATATTTTAAATGAAAAATAATAATCCTCATAAGGAATTACAATTCCACAAATCAAATCTTAATATAAATCCACGGAAAAGGCGAATCTTTAACAGAGAAAATTTTTTTACTTTATTCTCAATGGAATTTGGCTGATAGAGAATTTTATATTTAAAATCTGAAAGTTCCTTCAAGGTGTGATGATGGTAATAATTTCTCATTTCAGGAAATCCAAGTGAATTATAGTAATCTGAAGTTCGTTTTCTGGCATTCTCAACTTCATTAACAGAATAAAATGGTGAATCTAAGATATGAATCTCTCCGGATTCAGTAATAAGTCTAAACAGCCTTTCAATTAATCTTTTGAGATCCGGGAAATATTGAACTGCGGCGTTAATAGTGATAATGTCAAAACTATTTTCAGAAAAACCTGCTGAAAAGATATCTCCATAGAAAAATTTTATTCTTTCGCTGCTGAATACTCTTCCTGCCTGCTTTAACTCTGTCAGATTAACATCAACACAATAGAAATTAGCATTATGCGATTTTGATAGCTGACCACAAAACCAGCCATTTCCGCAGCCGAGATCGAGGATATTCAATTCCTGTTTTTTTGTTTTGAGATATTCTTTGAATCTTTGAAATGATTTTGCTCTTAAATTCCATTCATTTTTATGTGGATTTGAACTTGAAGAAAATGGCAACAGAATTAATTCATTGTCGGAATAAATCCGTTTTTCCTTTTCGCGGACTTTCAAGTAAATTTCTTCGAAATCATTCTTGATTTCAGAAAGGACATAGATTCCTTCGTTTATAAATTCTGCATTTAATCCGGGATTAATCATTTTGTATTTCTGATCCACCACATTGCAGTTTTAGCTGCAACAGATTTTGTTTTGTATTTGATTGAATCCAATTTGATTAAACGATTATTCAGAGATTTAAAATAATTTACTTCGTTAACAACTCTGCGAACTGCAAAGTCATAGTAATTTTTGGGATAGGTTCTTATAAAATCGCGGTTTCGGTCAGTTTGTTTTTCCCAATCAAATGCGCTTGTCTGGTTCGCCTGAACTTCTTCGAAAAATTCAGTTCCTTTTATCGGATATGCAACTGTTATGGTAAAATAATCAGGGTCAGATTTTTTCAGGTGAATGATTGTTTCTTCAATATCTTTCTCGGTTTCACCGGGATATCCAAGCATAATAAAAGTCCCCGTTTCAATTCCATATTTCTTTGTAAGCCTTATCATTTGACGAACCTGTTCAACTTTTACCCTTCTGTCCATTGCATCAATAATTTTCTGCGAGCCGCTTTCAGCACCAATCCATACTCTAAAGCATCCTGATTCTTTTAACATTTTAATTACGTCTTCATTCATTCTGTCTGCACGTGTGATACACTCATATTTTATATTCAGTTTACTGCGTTTAATTTCTTCATTGAATTCACTCAACCATTTATGACTAACTGTAAAGACGTCGTCAACAAACCAAATAGTATCCGGATTATACGCTTCCTTTAACATTAATAATTCTTCAACAACCCTTGCCGGTGAACGTCTTCTGTATGATAATCCGTATACAGCTCTGCTGCACCATCTGCAAGTATATGGACAACCACGCATTGTGCTTACTGAAATTGCATCCATCTTATGATAATTTTTCCAGGCTTGCTGGTATTTACTGATATCAATACCTTTTCGGTTTGGAAACGGAAGGTCATCGATGTTATTTATTAAGGATCTTTCTTCAGTAAAAATTATTTCCCCATAGTCATTATTAAATCCGATTCCCCTTACTTCGTTTAACTTTCCTTCATCTTTAGTCTCAAGTTTGTTGATCAATTCCAGCATTGTTTCTTCACCTTCACCAATTACAATGATATCAGCACCATGTTCTAAGAAGTCAGATGCATTATAACGAACTTCAGGACCGCCGAGAATAACTTTTGTGTTCTTTAATTCTGCTTCTGATCTGATAAATTTTATAATTTCCAAGACGTTCAGCTTGGTCATCAGATTAACGTAAATAGCAACGTAATCTGGCTTTTCACAGATCAAATAGTTTTTTAAATCATTCTTTGTTGAGAATGTTGTATCAAAAATTCTGTTGTCAACTCCATACTGTTTAAGGAATGCTGATATGTAAAGAATTCCAAGAGGAGCGTAAGGTTTCATAATCCTCTGTTCTGCAGGATCTTCATTCAGAAAATAACCGTGTGTAAGCAGCAGTTTCATTTTTTCACTTTGAAATCAATAAGAAAGTGATCGGAAAATTCGGCAAGATATTTAAGATTAGTAATTACATCTTCTGCTCTTTTCAGGAAGTTAAAGGTTTTCTTTTTTGTAGTAAAAAATTTTTCCAGGTAAGAAGGTGGTATAAAAAATCCAACAGGCTTGACAGCGATAACTTCAAAATACTTTTCAAAATATTTTTTTATCTGACTTGGTGAATAGTAAAAAGTTTTCAGTTCTGCTCCATTAAGTTTTGCCAATGTTCCTTTATCCGAAAATCTTCTGAAAGCATTCCTTAAATTTAATTTGAGCAGGAAATAATTAATTTCCCAGAGACAAAATCGCGGCATCAATATCATAATCAATCTACTTTTTGCATTTAATAATTCACTGATTTGAAAAGCCACATTATTCATTTTAGAAGGAGATATACAATTCATTCCGCCAAAGTTTGAGAATACTAAATCAAATTTCTCATCAAATTTTGAATCACTGATTTTGGAAATATCAAGGTTTAATGTTTTTATGTTAGATGAGAAATTATTAGTGTAAATTTTTTTTCTGAGAACGTCGAGCATCTTCTCTGAAATGTCCGATGCAAGAACTTTGTGCCCGTGTTTTGCAAACCAAAGAGCATCCTCACCGGTTCCGCAGTTAAGTTCAAACACACTTAGCTTTTCATTTACCGGTAAATATTTTTCCAGATAGTTCCAGACAATTTCACGCTGTGCTGTTCCAATGATGCTGTTTGTAAAAGTTGCATCATAGCAGTTTGCTAATGTATCAAATGCCTGCTGCATCAGGCGATTTTTTCTAATCTTCTTAATTGAACTGAATCAACTAAAGACATCGGAGAGTAATATGCAAGCGCAATTGCTGAACGTAGTTTTTTTCTATTCGTAGTCAATGGGTTTAGCAGAATATTTTTTAAATTCTCAAAACTCTGCTTTCTTCTATAGACTTTATGAACATACCTGTGCAGCTTTTTATAATAAGAAGGTGAGAAAGTTCCTTTATACATCAGTGCAAGTTCATCTGAATCAGTCCAGTTAGTTTTTTCTTTCAACTGTTCCTTTACTTTTTCATAAAACTTTGTTCCGGGTAATGGATAGGAAACTGAAATACCAATTTCATCGGGCATAAGTTCGAGAACCATATTTATCGTTTTTTCGATATCTTCTTTATTTTCACCAAGATATCCGAACTGAAGGAAGAAGCCAACACGTATTCTGTTCTTCTTCAGAAGATTCGTTGCTTGATAAATTTGTTCAATGGTTGTTCCTTTATCCATTGCATCGAGAATTTTTTGTGAGCCTGATTCTGCGCCGACCCAAACAGTTTCTGCACCTGATTCAGCAAGAGCCGAAATTGTATCCTCTTGTAAAAGCAAATCAACACGGGACTGAATTTTATATTTAAATTTTAATTCTTTTGCTTTTACAACATCTCTGAATTCCTGAACCCAGCCTGGCTTTAATCCGAATATATCATCACACATCCAGAAGTTATAAACATCAAAATTGTTAATTAAGTATTCAATCTCCTCCGCAACCTTTTGCGGTGAACGTGAATTATATCTGTTTCCGTAAATAGGTTTTGCGCACCAGTTGCATTTGAACGGACAGCCGCGGGTTGTGGCAATATTCAAAGAAAAATATTTATGATTTTCTAACCAGATTTTTTTGTAGGAAGAAATATCTATCAAATCCCAGGCAGGCATCGGAAATGTATCAAGCTCTTTTACTATTTGTCTCGGGGCTGTTTTTATTATTTCTGCGTTTTCTTTGAATGCAAGTCCGTCAATTTTTCTGAAATCACTTTCACAATTTTCAATGGTATTGATCAACTCTTTCAATGTAATTTCGCCTTCACCAATGATTACAAAATCAACACCGTGAGCCAAATATTTTTCATAATGATCTGCTGCATCTGAACTGGAAGCGATAACAACAATTCCTTTTTGCTTTGCAATTTCAGCCATCCTGAACGCAGCTTCACGCATATTAGTAAGACACATTTTAGTCAGGTAATTAAATCCATCATCATATATTACAAGGTAATCAGGTTTTTCTTTTTCAATAACAGAAATTATTTTTTTCGGAGATTCAATTAATGCTGTGTCGAACAACGAAACTTCATAACCTGCTTCACGCATTACTGAAGCCGCATAAATTGTTCCGAGAGGAGGATAAGGCTGTTTTGTATCCCACTGTTTCGGATCAAACCGGTAAAAATATGAGTGCGTGAAGAGTATCTTTTTCATTTCAATTAAGTGAAATATTTAATTTTTCCTCGAGAGATTTTATCTTCTGTTCAAATTCCTGAAGCACTTTCTTCTGGAAAAATTTAGGATGATGTTTCGATTCTTTCTTTGAAGATTTAAAGGCAAGTGTGAAGTCCTCACGGTCATAATTTTTATATTTATTTCTGTTGAACCAATCGAAGAGTGCCATCGCAAAATCGTCCAGTTTATCTCCGATTCTTCTACCAAATAACCATTCAAGAAATGATTTCATAATCCCGTTCTTTCTATCCAGTACATCATTTGTATCTCTTTTAGGAAAATTCGGATAATATTCCTTTACCCAGAGATTCTTTTCATAAAGCTGATCATAAATGCTCTTTCCGAATGTCGGTAAAAGAGTAACCAATTCAGTAGCAGTAAAAATATTCTTTTCCTGAATCTCAAGTGTTTCAGAGTCAACAAAATAATTTATACAAAATATTTTTTTAGAGTTAAATAAGAATAGTTTTTTGAACATCATCAGCATCAATCTTGAAAACCAAACTCTGTTAGGATGAGTTATCACAAAATAATCTATATCGGAATCTTCTTCCATAAATCCCTTTGAAATGGAACCGGAAAGTAGAATTCCTCTGATAAATGGAAATCTTGAAATAAAACCCGAAACTTTTCTTGCAGTTTTTAGTCTTTTTTGGGCTAATATGTTTCCAGTTGTTCTGCGATGAAAATATTTTTCATCGTTGTTTAATAAAAAGAATTCACCCCGTTTGAAGACAATGTTGGCTGAATATAAGCTTTGTAACTCGTTTAAAATTTCATCCACATTGGTGTGATTGTCACCAAGATTATAATAAATTTCTGAAGCAGTTAACGGATAAGAAAATATATCGTAATAAGCCAGCGTACGTAAAATGCTTTTTCTTAATTTTGTTAAGTTAAAGTTGTTATTCAAAATTTTTCTTTTTTATATGATGAAAAAAGGAGTTACTATTCCTGTTTCCAAGTTAAGAAATTTATCCTATAGTTCTCAAGTACCATTTATTGATAAAATTATTAACAAAGCAAATTTTAAGTTTGTAAATCGGGATTTATTTCTCAAATAAAATTGCATTTATGAAACAAAAAAAGACAAATATCAATATTGGCTTAAGCATACTGTATGGAATAACATTCATTTCTCCGGTTATGTATTCAATATTGTTTTACGAAATGGATGCTGTGCAAAAAGTGTTTTTCTATTCAGCTTCGCTGCTGCTGTTCCTCTTTTATTTAGTGAAATATAATTTTGATAAGTATGCAGAGATTAATAAACCGCTGCTTTTTGTGATGATATTTTTCCCGATTACTTTTTTAACTTGCTTTGTAAATGGTTCCTCTTCTTTGCTTATTCTAAAATTAAGTGAGTTAATTGTTCCTTTCTCAATTTTTTTTCAAACCGGTCTTCTGTTTTTAATTCTTGGCGAAGAAAAATTTTTCAAAACGGTTTCCTATTCTGTTGTGATTGTTTCTACAGCTTTCAGCATTATAGGGATTTTAGAAGTCTTCCAGATTAAAATAATTGAACTGCCCTCCGCAATTCCGCCGGGTTCAACTTTAGGACACAGGAGCTTTGCTGCTGAATATCTCCTTCCGGCACTTCCGTTCTTATTGATATTAAATGAATACGTTCCTCGGGAGAGAAAAATTTATATACTTCTCTCAGCAGTTATTAATATTTCATTTGTTTTATTTACACGTAATCGTTCAGGGATAATAATATTAGCATTTGTTTCAATTCTTTATATCCTATTTATTCTTTCAACAAAAGAAAAAAGTAACAGAATAAAAGTATTATTACCTGTAATCGGAGTTTTATTCATTTCATTTCTGATTTCTCTGATTCCTGTTAAAGGAACAGAAAGACCTGATCTCCAGTCAACGGCAAGCACTTTTTTTGATTCTGAATTCAAGAGTAATGTTCTGAGACTGAGTTTTTGGGATGCATCAATTCAAATGATCGGAGAGAATCCTCTTACCGGCGTTGGATTATATAAGTGGAGCGGTTACTATCCCAGATACAATAGTGATTATTTTACTGATGAAACTGTGACACACATTCACAGCATTCATGCTCATAATGACTTTCTCGAACTCTTTTCAGAAAACGGATTTTTAGCTCCTGTAATTTTTTTAGCGATTTTTATTCTGATTGCTTATACTCTGATAAAACGTATCAGGCATAATGAAAAATATTTTGCTTTTCTTTTAACATTTCTGATTACTGCTGCGTATTCCCTCGTAGCATTTCCGAGTTATAAATTCGCATCTTATTTTCTTGCTGCCGTAGTTGCAGGAACTGCTTTAATTAGAATTAATGAAATTGAAAAACATTCTCTCAGAGTTAAATTTAATAATCTTAAGTGGATACTTCTTTTATTGATAATTATTGGAGGAAGCACATCATATATCCGGTTAAAATCGGAATTGCATTTCGGCGAATCAATTTATCTTAAAGAAAGAAGACAATATCCGATGATGTCTGAAAGACTCGAAATGATTTCTAAAATATTTTATCCATTCGATGCCTCAAAACAACCGGTTGATTATTACCGCGCTATTGCAAATATATATCTCGGCAGATACCAGGAAGCATTAAAAAATAATCTTTCGGCACAAGAACTTGCGCCTTATAATCCTATCATTATGCGAAACATAGCCAGCTCATATTATTCGCTTAATGATTTTAACAGAGCAATAGAACAATATAAAACGGTAAAAAAATATTTCCCGAATTATATTTCGCCCCAGATAAACTTGATTGATATTTTTTCAGAAACCGGTCAGATCGAAAAAGCAAAATCACTTTTCGATGAACTGATTAGTAAATTTCCTGAAAATCCCCGTCTTCTGAATTACAAAGCGAAATTTAATTCTGAGTGATAAAAGACACTTTTGATAATGGAATTTCTTTATGCTTAAAAGCCATTTACTTATTTTTAGGATAGAAAATTTTGTGTTTTCCGTTAACTGCGGGAAGCTTTTCTCTTAATGTAAACAAAGAGGGAATTATGGAAAAACTGCTACTCCTCGGTGCAGAAGCTATCGCTCAGGGTGCCATTGATGGGGGAATGTCTGGTATTTATGCTTATCCCGGAACACCTTCCACAGAAATAACAGAATATGTTCAACATAATAAAACTGCAGTAGAAAGAAATCTGCACAGACAATGGTCTGCGAATGAAAAGACAGCAATGGAAGCAGCACTGGGAATGAGTTACGCCGGTAAGCGTGCAATGGTTTGTATGAAACATGTCGGGTTAAATGTTGCAGCAGATGCATTCATTAACTCGGCAATCACCGGTGTTAATGGTGGATTAATTGTAACCGTAGCTGATGATCCTTCAATGCATTCCTCTCAGAATGAACAGGACTCACGTTTCTTTGGAAAGTTTGCAATGATTCCTATTCTCGAACCTGCTAATCAGCAGGAAGCGTATGATATGGCTTATGAGGGTTTTGAACTCTCTGAAAAATTTAAAATCCCGGTATTGATAAGAATCACTACAAGACTTTCACACTCTCGTGCAGGAGTTGAAAGAAGAGAAATCAAAAAAGAAAATCCATTAACTTATCCTGAAGATCCAATTCAGTTTGTTTTACTTCCATCCAATGCAAGGAAGAGATACAAGGGTTTACTTTCAATCCAATCACTGCTTGAACAGGAGTCAGAGCACTCAGTATATAATACATATATTCCGGGAAGGGATAAATCACTTGGAATAATTGCCTGTGGAATAGCGTTTAATTATTTGAAAGAAAATTACCCGGATAAAAGTTGTCCTTATCCGGTGCTTCAGGTAAATCAGTATCCGCTTCCTTTTTCTAAAGTAGAAAAAATTGTTGATGAGTGTGAAAAGGTTCTTGTGCTCGAAGACGGATATCCATTTGTTGAGGAACAGTTGAGAGGGTTTCTCAATATTAACTCGAAAATTATCGGAAGATTGAATGGAACAATTCCGAGGGATGGGGAATTAAATCCTGATATAGTTTCGAAAGCACTTGGTAAAGATGTCAAAACATTTTTCAAAGTACCTGAAATTATCAGAAACCGCCCGCCGGAACTTTGTTCAGGATGCAGTCACCGGGATATTTATAATGCACTGAACGAAACGATGCATGAGTTTGGCAAGCAGAAAGTTTTTTCAGACATTGGCTGCTACACTCTTGGCGCACTTCCACCATGGAATGCAATCAACTCATGTGTTGATATGGGTGCTTCCATAACGATGGCAAAAGGCGCTGCTGATGCTGGTGTTCGTCCTTCTGTTGCTGTTATCGGGGATTCTACTTTTACTCATAGCGGAATGACAGCACTTCTCGATTGCGTTTATGAAAATACTCCGGTTACAATAATAATTTCGGATAATGCAACTACAGCAATGACCGGTGGACAGGAATCTCACGCTACCGGAAGACTTGAAGATATTTGCATTGGACTTGGTGTTAAGCCGGAACATGTGAAGGTTCTTACACCTCTTCCAAAATATCACGAAGAGATGGTGAAAGTTCTGCGTGAAGAATTATTATATGAAGGAGTATCTGTAATTATTCCGAGAAGAGAGTGCATAGTACAATCGGTTGCAAAAAGTAAGAAAGAGGGTAAAGTGAGAACCGGGGAGGTTAAGTTATGAAATCAGATATAATATTAGCTGGAGTTGGCGGTCAGGGAATACTCTCAATTGCTGCTGTTGTTGGAATGGCAGCACTTGAAAATCATCTTTACTTAAAGCAGGCGGAGGTTCATGGAATGAGTCAGCGCGGTGGTGCTGTTCAGTCTCATCTGAGAATTTCAGAAAAAGAAATTGCCAGCGATCTGATCCCGCTTGGTAAAGCAGATTTAATTATTTCTGTTGAACCAATGGAGTCATTGCGTTATCTGCCATGGCTTTCAGAAAACGGCTGGCTTGTTACAAACACAACTCCGTTTGTTAATATACCGGACTATCCGGATATGAAAGAACTCCTTGCAGAAATAGAAAAGTATTCACATCATATTGCAATCAATGCTGATGAAATTGCAAGACAGGTGAAATCACCGCGTTCATCAAATATCGTAATGCTTGGTGCATCGTCTCCATTTCTGGATATTCCTTATGAAAGTCTTGAAAATGGTATAAGGAAAATTTTCGGCAGGAAAGGGGAGAAGGTTGTTCAACTAAACATTGATGCACTGAAAGCCGGAAGAGAGTTTGCAATTGCAAATACACCAGTGGGAAGCAACTAGATTTTGATCAGGTTAGTTTATTAATATTTTAATAGAAAGAAATATTTAGCTAACTAATCCGATTGCTTTACTTTAATACTTTTTGCCTGAAGAAATCTTCTTTATGAAGTAGCGCTTCATTAAACGATTTGAAATAACCAACTCTTACTGAATACCAGACAGAATTTCCAATACTTATTTTGTATATGTCCGATTTAAATCCGGAAGGAATAATCTTCTTTTGTAAATTTTCAGCATCGCTTATATCTCTGAAAATATCAATCTGAAAGCAATATAAAGTTCCGTCTGTAAATATTGAATTAGACACAAAATTGTCTTTTAAGCTATCGTAAATAAAAACCTCTGGTTTAACTTCAATAATCTGACAGCCGGATTCATCCACAAAAATTCCTTCTGGAGTATCCGGACATAAGTCTTTTTCATCATCAACTCCATCATAATCTTTATCAGAATTTTTTCCGAAGTATAAAGAAATTCCGGTAAAAAAACTTAGGAAAGCATCATTGTTATTTCCTGTTTTAACATCATCGAGGTAGTCAGTGGTTGTAAAGTTAAGGTTAACACCAAAGTTCAGACTCCATATATCACTGAATGGAAATCTGATACCAGCCTCACCGGTATATGTGATTGTATTTTTATTATAAACTGAATACTGATTGTTTGGTGATTGATTGCCACTGCCATCTCCCGGATCAAAAATTGTATATTCAACTGTAACTGAAGCATACGGCACACTATTACCAAACCTTAAAGCGTAAACAAATCCACCACCCAATAAAAGAAAACCTGTTCTGAAATTATCGGGAACAGGCGGATAAGTTAATTCATTACTGAATACATTTCCATTAATAAAACCTCCACTACCGATTAACCTTAATCCAAATGTCTGAAATGATCTGGAAGAAAAATAATATTCAAGTAACAATCTGCCAGTTGCATCTAATTCATCTGATTTGTAATCTGTTTTAGGAACGGTTCCACCAAATTCGAGTGAAATACCAAAAGCGTTTGATAGAGGGTGATAAGTTGAAGTTGATAACGACTGCGGAATAATAAGCTGATTATAGATAAAGATTAAGAAACATTTTAAGAGAATATTTTTCAATTCAAATTATGATTAATGTTCTTAATAATGAGTTAATTGTCCAACAATTATTAGATGAGAAATTTCAATAATTGGAATTGAAACGGGTAATTCGAGGCTGTCTCATAAGTCTTAAAAATCCGGTAGCCGCAACTTTTAAGTTGCGTATTTATTAGATTTTCGCAAGCTAAATCTTGCGACTACCATAAGAATTTGAGTTATGAGACAGCCTCTTTAATATTATTTGCCGGAAGCGATGGTTTCAATTTCTTCTACAGATTTGGGAATCGGATTCGATCCAAGAATTCTGTAACCATCATCTGTAACGAGAATGTCATCTTCAATTCTTATTCCGCCTGAATTTCTAAAATCATTTAGCATTTCATAATTAATATATTCCTTAAACTTATTTTCGCTCTGCCACATATCAATCAATTCCGGAATGAAATAAATTCCTGGTTCAATTGTAAATACGTATCCCGGTTGAAGCGTTTTTGCCAGGCGTAAATATTTTAATCCGAATTCTTCACTGCGCTGAATGCTTTCGTCATATCCCACGTATTGTTCTCCAAGTGCTTCCATATCGTGTACATCAAGTCCTAACATATGTCCAAGACCGTGTGGGAAGAACAAAGTGTGAGCACCGAAATTGACAGCGTCTTCAGGATTCCCATGCATTAATCCAATCTCCTGAAGTCCTGTAACTATATCGAATGCTGCTTGCAGATGAATGTCTTTAAATGTGATTCCTGGTGTAACAGATTTGATTGCATTTGTTTCTGCTTTAAGAACAATCTGATAAATTTCTTTCTGCCTGTCACTAAATTTGCTGCCTACGGGTATAGTTCTTGTAATATCACTTGCATAATGAAGCTTACTTTCAGCACCTGAATCGTTTACAAGCAATTGTCCAGCTTCAATTAGATTTCCGTAATAATGATTATGAAGAGTCTCACCATGAATGGAAACAATTGGTCTGAATGAAAGCCCATAACCGAGTGATATAGCAATTCCTTCAATCATTCCGGCAATTTTTTGTTCGTATATACCGGGTTTCACCATCTTCATAGCAGCTACATGCATTTTTGCAGCGATATCAATTGCATCTTCAATTTCTTTTATTTCTTCCTCGGATTTTACCGAACGCTGGCTAACGACAGCTTTAATTAATTTTTCTGAAGCATAGTCATTAACGTTTGAATAATTTAAACCGGTAAGTGATGCAATTTTCAGTACATTGTCGGTTCTGTACTGAGGAAGAAAATGAATTTTTCTACCTTTTCTAATTGCATTATTTATCTGTTCAGACAATTTATCTAATGACAACGTCCTTGAAATTCCAACTTTATTTGCAAGGTCACTAACCTTTGGCTGCGGTCCCATCCAAACAATATCTTCCATGCTAAAATCATTTGCAAAAATTGTTTCAAGGTTATTATCTACATCCAGAATAGCTGCGAATCCCGGACTGTCAATTCCAAAGTAATAAAGAAAAGAACTGTCTTGTCTGAAAGCATAAGTATTAGCTGTGTAATTAGCGGGGGATTCGTCGTTGCCTAAAAACAGAAGAAGCCCGGATTCAAATTTGTTTTTAAGTCCATTTCTTCTTTCTACATAAATATTAGTTTCGAACATTGATTACTCCTTGCAATAGGAATTGAATAAAAAATTAATATGTTAAATACTTTGACAAATAATTTAAAGAAAATTGTGTATCCAAATGTAGCAATTACATTATAATTTATCTCAGTTATAATGAATATCAATTTTTAGTCCAAAAATCAAGTTTTTTAATTCTCATTTTGAAAAAAATACTCGCATAAGATTTGAATAGTTCATAAATTAACATTGTTGTTGTATAATTTACTTACAAAAAAATAAATAAATATATGAACACAGAGAAAAAAAGCCCAAAACCTTTTATTTATCTTATTTATTTAATTGCATTCTTATCTCTTCTGCCAGGTTTTGAAAGCCTCCCGCAAGCTAAAGATGTAAATCATGCTTTTCATAATACGTTTGTGTTTGGATTAGATGGAGGCATTACACTACCGCAAACTGATTACGAAAAAAGTAAACCTGCTTATTCTCTGCGTTTATCGGGTGAATATTTCTTTAAAACGAATTCAATTCATTTATTAGGTCTGAAACTAAAAATTGGATCCGAGGAGGTTAGTGGAGAAGATTCAAGAGATATTGTTTCTACTCAGGATGGTCAGCGTGATATTCCATCTATCTTTAAAACCAGCGTATTTTCAGCTGGAGTTGCTGCAACATACAGTATTTCAGTCAGTGATGTATTTTTTCCATACGTGTCGGTAGGTTTTACAAATCTCTGGTTTGATCCTAAAGACGAAAATGGTAAACCAACAGAGGGAAATAGCCTGAACCAATATAGTAAAACTTCTTATGCATATAGCATTGAAGGTGGATTTAAAGTTCTTGTAAGTAACCGTGTGAGTATCAATCTTTCTGTCAATTCTAATATTGTATCAACTGATTATCTTGACGATATAGCCGCAGCTTATTCTAATGATGCTTATTCAGCTATAATGCTAGGCTTTTCTTATTCACCATTTGTTGATTCAGATTCGGACAATGATGGAATTCTAGATTCAAAAGATATGTGTCCAAATACACCTTCAGGAGTAAATGTTGACGAGTTTGGTTGCCCTATTGATTCTGATAAAGATGGTGTTCCGGATTATTTGGATAGTTGTCCCGGAACTCCTAAAGGTACAACAGTAGATGAAAAAGGTTGCCCGCTCGATTCTGACAGCGATGGTATACCTGATACAAAAGACCTCTGTCCAAACGAAGCTGAAGACTTTGATGCATTTGAAGATGAAGATGGCTGCCCCGATTTAGATAACGATGGCGATGGAATTCCTGACGCACAAGATCTCTGTCCAAATGAAGCTGAAGATATAAATGGAATCGATGATTCAGATGGTTGCCCTGAGGGAGCTGACATTAATCAAAACCAATTTACTTTAGCTGCTGATGATATCTTTTCACCTAATTCTTCTAAAATAAAAATCGAAGGCAGTAAGAACTTAGATGAAGTTATGGCGATATTGAAAAAGTCACCTGATAAGAAATGGCGTATTGAAGGCCATATGGATTCAAAAGGTGATGCAAGATTTTTAAGAACTTTATCACTTGAACGTGCAAAAGCGGTCCTTGAATATTTTATTTACTTTGGTGGAATCAAGAGAGAAAACTTTAAAGTTTTTGGTATGGGAGATAAAATGCCCGTGGCGGACAATAGAACCGAAGAAGGACGAAAACAAAACAGAAGAATAGAAATCATTGCGGAAGAATGAGAAATATTGGAGATTTATTTCTCTGTTTTAGGAAGTTTACTCTTTCTTTTACCGGTAAATTATACAAATATTATACTTATTCATGCGTTTTTAGGGTAATCAAGCTTTAATTATTGTTGGTATAATTTTTATTGCTTTTTGTTAACACTTAACATCGATATTTAAGAGAGTAAAAAAATGAGCAATATTATTTATTCTATTACTAACGATTTTTTCCCTGCTATTAAGAGTCATAATTATAAGGGAATAGTTGAAAAATCTGCAGCTCTAAATCAGAATATTCAAAGTGGAGAAAAATTAAGTTTTACTTTTTTAAGAGGGTTAAAAGGTGAGACAAAGCTAATTCTTGGAGTTATTTATTTCTTTTCATTATTATTTTTTACCATAATGCTTTTCACTTAAGCAAATTAAGAAACATCCTTTTTTAAATTCAGCCGGAATGCTATTCCGGCTTTTTTATGTCTATTTTACTTTTTTGATTACTTTAGCAGGAACTCCTGCAACTATTGAATTTGGCGGGACATCTTTTGTTACCACTGCACCTGCGCCGACTATAGCATTTTCTCCGATAGTTACTCCACACATTATTGTTGATGAAGAACCTATTGAAGCTCCCTTCCGTACAAAAGTCTCTACAACTTTCCAATCAGCTTCTGATTGCATTGATCCATCTATGTTGGTGGCTCTGGGGTGCTTATCGTTAATGAAAGTAACATTATGACCTACAAAAACATTATCCTCGATGTGAACTCCCTCACATATAAAAGAGTGTGAGGATATCTTACAGTTCTTTCCGATAAAAGCATTCTTTTGGATTTCAACGAATGTACCTATTTTGGTTCCATCATCTATTGAGCAACCATAGAGGTTTACAAAATCAAAGATTTTTACATCCTTGCCAAGTTTAACATTGTTAATATTTCTTTTTTCCATTTTATTTTCCTGTGTACTGAATAATAAATTTTTATGAATTAAAATTAAGCATGATGACTTGATTGAAGAAGAATTGGTGTTTGACAGATTCCCCAGAATTAAGAAAACTTCTATCGGAGATATTTAATTAAAGAATTATCTAATCGGTTAAACAGATTATTCCACCAGCATTCTATCTAGCTCCACAATCTTTCCCATGTTTGCTAATGAAATATCAGAAGCTTCAAGTAGTCTAACAACTTCAAGACCTTCTTTTCCCCCGGTAATTGGAGCTCTATTTTCATTAATGGCTGAAATAAATTCCTGTGCACCAAGTGCCAAAGCTTCCGTTTGATTCACTTTAGGAGAAAACATATCTCCTATTCTATATTGCACAAGTGCTTCGTGAATACTTTCAGCTGATTTGAATTCAACACCGCTGTCATAGACTTTTATTTTTTCAAAATTTTCCATGTCATCATAAACCAACATTTTTTTATCACCGCCAACTATAATCCTTCTGATTTTAACAGGAGAAACCCAGTTTATATGAAAGTGAGCAAAACAATTATCCTCAAAATAAATACATATATGTGCTAAATTTTCTTTACCGTTGAAATTTGCAATTCCGTTTGCAACTAACGCCTTCATTTTATGATTACTCAGAAGGTGAGCCATAATTGAAAGATCGTGCGGTGCAAGATCCCAGACTACATTCACATCTCGCTGGAACAATCCAAGATTAATCCTTTCAGAGTCAAAATATATAATATTTCCCAGCTCATTTTTGTTCAGCAGTTCCTTTATTTTTTGCACGGCACCATTATAAATGAAGGTATGATCAACAAAAATTTTGAGATTTTTTCTACCTGCAATCTCAATGAGTTCTTCCCCTTCCTCCGATGAAGCAGTAAAAGGTTTTTCAACCCAGATATGCTTACCTGCTTCAAGCGCCTTCTTTGCAAATGAATAATGAGTGTCTACTGGTGTGGAAATAACAATTATATCACAGTCCCCATTTATAAGTTCAGAACAATCTTTTGAGAGTTCAGCGGCAGGAAATTTTTCTTTTATTGACTGAAGCCTGGCTTCACGTATATCACAAGCAATAACCTTTTTTACTTCTCTCTGAGCGAGAAAATTTCTTACAAGATTTGGTCCCCAATATCCAAGACCTATTACCCCAACTTTCATAATTAGACTCCAATGTTAAAAAATTTATTAGATTGTCAAAGATAAATAATTTATTTGGCTCCCCTAGCCGTAATCATTACAGGAATAGTCTGAAAAAGTAACTGAAGATCAAACCATGGGGACATATTATTTATGTAGTATAAATCAAGGACTACACTATCTTTATAAGAAACAGAGCTCCTGCCCCATACCTGCCATACTCCAGTACAACCTGGTAAGACACTAACCCTTCTTTTTTGCCATTCGGGATACTGCTCATATTCATAAGGTAAACAAGGTCTTGGTCCAACCAAACTCAT
The DNA here is from genome assembly GCA_013388525.1 of Ignavibacteriaceae bacterium. Next base: position 53,686 of record JACAFA010000207.1, read on the forward strand.
GTCACCCTTAATCACATTGAACAGCTGAGGAATTTCATCCAGTGAAGTTTTTCTGATAAACTTTCCAATCCAGGTAATTCGTTTTTCATTAACAACTTTTGTTTTAATTTCTCCAGTTTGATCTTTCATAAATTGAAGCATTTGCGACTTTCTATCTTCATCAACACCATTGAGAACTTTCATCGAACGAAACTTGTAAATATCAAATTCCTTGCCCCAGTATCCAATTCTTTTTTGTTTGAAAAGAATTGGCCCTGGTGATGAAATCTTGATTAACAAAGCTATCAGTATAAATAACGGTGAAAAAACAATGAGAGCAAATACTGATAGTGTTACATCCATTATTCGTTTTGCGGTGTAAGTAAGTTTGTTATTGTAATGTTGAGAAACATCAACAACCGGAATGTTAAAATATTTTTCTGTTGCCAGTTTTTTCTTAACCACGTCAAATAATTCAGATGTAACTTTTAAGGTAACATTAAATTTTTTGCAATTATCAATTAAATCAAGTAATTCTTCATATTCTCTCTTATCTTCAGCGATAATTAGCTCGTCAATATTATTTTGTTCGATAATCTTATTAATATCATTGAAATGACCTAAAACTTTTTTACCGCTTACTATTTCTTCCCCGATATTTTTAGTGTCATCAATAAAACCAACAATATTAAGTCCAATCGGATTTTCAAACATTAATTGACCAGCAAGCATCTTACCAGCTTTTCCGTCACCCAAGATTAAAACGTTTCGTTTAAAACTTGTCATACTCAATTTAGTAAATAGACTTCTCATTAATTCAATTCTAAATAAATAGAAAGCAGGTATTGCAATAAGTAAGAACACGAATATAATATAGCGTGAATTTACCATACCATCTGAACCAATTATTAACGAGACGATTACAATATTTAACGAACCATAGTATAGCGATTTCAGAAAATTTGATAAGTGGGCGGCTCTCGTGGTTAGGATATTAACACGATATAAACCGTTGTATTGAAATATCAATAAAAAGATTAATGATATGGCAAAGAAAGCAATCGATTCAAATGCTGTTGCTCCGATAAATTCAAAGTAGTTCAAACCAGAATCTGTCCTTAATAAAAACATAGAAATCTGTAAAGAACCAAATATTAATAAGACATCTACTATTCCGAATAAATGCTTAGATTGTAAATGTATTTTAATCAAATGGTAACGCCCTCTAAAAATGAATAATAATACTTAATCTCGGTAGAACAATGACTTTACTAAAATTATGCCATGATATCTATATTAAATTGCTAAGAATGCTTATCTATTCACCGAAAAAATATCTATTCAGGTTTCAAAATGAGATGATACTAATAACCTATACTACGAATTTGAGACAAGAAAATCTTAGGATTCTAAAAGAATAATTTTTATTAATAAAGAAGTTAATAATAAAAAGCTGAATAAAACTACAGTTAAAAAATAAACATTAAAAAAATCGTCAAATTATTTTAGGTTTCTAATAGAATAATTATAGTTGAACTATAAATAATTGAGCAAACCTGCGCTTTCAGAAGAACAATCACTACTCAGACAAACATTCTAAAAAGTTTTTAAAACATTAGCTCCTTATAATACTTGATAAAGAGTACAGAATATACTATATCAGGTAACCTTTTAAGCAGACAAAATACAATAGCTTAAAGATTTTCTTAGCTTCGAGATCAGGTTAGTTAATATAATTTATCACTGCAAGTATGGTATTTAGGAAATATAAATTATGAATTCGAGCCATTAAAACAATTTTGTGCCCAATCATGTTTGGATTAAAGAAATTAGAATTCGGATAATATTCAATTTAGAATAAGTGTCGGATGTTTATAAAATATTTTCTATCAACTTCATTTGCATTAATCATTAAAATATTGGATGAGACACCAAACTTGAAATTTATTAACTGACATTTCAAGAAATAGCGATCGAGAAAACGAAAGACTCATCTTTAAATTTTTATATTGTTGTCCTCTGGATTAATTCTCACAATAATTTAAAAATGATTAGTTAGATATGTATTAATAATTTTTGTTTTCGCAAGGAGGAATTTCTAAATGGTATTTAAAGGATTTTCAAGATTCGATTTTATAATTTGTTTAATGAGAGAATCTAAGGAATAAGTTCTTGTCCAATCAGATCGTAGTTTATCTATATCTGAAACGAAAAATGGATCTTTAATGTTGGGAAAAAGGTCAGTGTATTCAGCATTCAACTTTCTCTCAGCAATTTCTTCAAATCTCTGACTTATAAACTCATTTAAGTAACCCTCACCAACAACAATGTAATTTTCTTCATCTCCCAACAATGTAGAATTGATTATAAGATCAACCACTTCATCTATATATAAAATATTTGAAATATGTCCTTTATTAATAGTAATCTTTTTCTTGTGAAAAATACTGTTAAAAAGCTGAGTTAATAATTGAGTTGGTACTTCTCCATAAGATGAAACTGATCCTAACCTTAGATTAATTACTTTAATAATCGATTTGTGAAACACCGCTTTAAAATAATTTTCAGCAGTTACCTTCGCTATTCCATAAGGCGTTAGTGGTTTTGGTATAGAAGAGGATGAAATTGGATTTGGATTTAACTCACTAAATATTCTTATTGTAGAAATATTTATGAATTTTTTTGGTTGAACTTCTTTTAACCAATCCCAGAAAAAAGTTTGCTCATAAATATTCGAATTAATTTCAAAAATTAATTGTTCTGTAAAAGATTTGGACCGATTTACCTGCCAATGGAAATTTATTACATAATCCGGAATTTCAAGATTTTTTATATCATGGCTTGAATAAAGCTTTATTGGTTTATAAGTTGATTTCCATTCTATGCGTTTGGGTAATTCCGGATAACCTTTCAAGATAATTGGAATTACTTCAGCTCCAAGTTCTTCCAACCGGTAACATAAATCTGTTCCTAATCGTCCGGTTGAGCCTGTAACTAAAAATTTTTTTCCTTGTAAGATATATTTTACTCCCAGCTTCTCAGTACTTCTTGATTAAGTAATTCTTCTGGAGTGTATGGCAAACTTTTAAACCAACTAATTGTTTTACTTATTCCAACTTCAAGGGTTGTTTCAGGTATATGACCTGTTAGCTTTTTAAAGTTGGAATTATCACCTAAATGTCTCATAACATCACCAGGACGAGGAGGTTGCTTTTGGATATAGACATTAGGATCAAGTGAAAATTCGTTGCAAATTACTTCTGCAATTTTTCTTATGCTTGTTTCTTTGCCGGTACAAATATTTATAGATTTATACATTGATTCTTTATTACCTGCGATTTCAATAACTCCTTTTGCTGCATCTTCAACATAAATAAAGTCTCTGGTTTGATTTCCTTCACCAAAAATAACCAAAGGTTTCTTATTCATCGCTCTAACAATCATCTTTGGAATTAGTTCACCTCTGAATCCCTGCCAGTGCGAGTTTGGACCATACATATTAAAAGGTCGTACTGTTGTCCAGGGTAATCCATATGTTCTGCCAAAACTAAAAGTATACATATCTTGTGCAACTTTTGCAGCAGCATAAGGTGTTTCGGGTAACAAAGGATGTTTTTCATCCATTGGAATATATTGTGCTGTTCCAAAAACTTCAGATGAAGAACAATTTACAAAAAGATCAAAGTCATTCTTTCGTGCAACATTTAGGCAATTAAGGGTTCCATTAACAACAACATCATTCACTCTTTCTGGTTCTTTTATAGATTGCCGTAAATCGAGAACAGCTAGATGGATAACAATCTTACAATTTTCAAATGCTTTGGTTACAGTATCTAAATTTGTTATGTCACCTTTTATGATTTTAAGATTTGGATTATTAATGATTCCTTTTAAATGCAGCTCTTTTCCATGAGAAAAGTCATCTAAAATTGTTACTTTGTTTTGTGCTTCAAGTAATAGGCGTACGACATGCGAACCCAAAAATCCGGCGCCTCCTGTAACTACGATATTTTTATTTTGCAAAATAAACACTCCTTTTTATTAATGATTTTTCTTCAGTAGATAAAAATAATTTCTAAATGAAATAACAATTGCTAAAAATTACTTACGAAAAAATTCCTTGATTTTTAAAGCAATATACTCAATCTGATCATCTTTAAGTTCAGCATACATAGGTAATGATAAACCGGACTGCGCTAAATCTTCTGTTACCGGGAAATCGCCTTTTTTATAGCCCATATATTTGAAACATTTTTGAAGATGTAGAGGAATTGGATAGTGTAGTCCACTTGCAATTCCATTATCAGATAAAAACGATTGTAATTTATTTCTTGTCTCTTCTCTCTGTTCAATATTTTTCCCATTGACACTTATAACAAATAGATGGTATACATGTTTTAAGCCCGGTAACTCTTTAGGCAGTGATATCTGATCTATTTTACCAAGTAACTCATTATACTTTGCTGCGACTTTCCTTCTTCGATCGGTCCAACCAGCAAGATATTTAAGTTTGACTCCTAAAACGGCTCCTTGGATGCCCTCCATTCTATAATTGTGACCAAACGATTCGTGATGATATTTTTCTGATTGACCATGCTCTCTTAGCTTTATTATTTTTTTAGCTAATTCATCGTTGTTAGTAACAACTGCTCCTGCTTCTCCGTAAGCACCAAGGTTTTTACCCGGATAAAAACTAAATGAAGCAACCTCCGATAATCCACCAACCTTCTCTCCTTTATACTCTGCAAGATGCGCTTGTGCTGCATCTTCCACCAGAAAAATATTTTTTTCAGCAGCAATTTTCCTTAATGTATCCATCTCTGCAGCCTGACCGTACAGATGAACTGCAACAATGGCTTTTGTTTTTGGAGTGATGGCAGCTTCAATTTTCTCAGGATTGATATTATAGCTATCAGGATGACAGTCAACAAAAACCGGTTTAGCCCCACATAATGTAGCTCCCCAGGCAGTTGCAATAAAAGTATTAGCTGGAATAATTATCTCATCTTCTGGTTCGATACCAAGAGCCCAAAGTGCCAGGTGGTTTGCATCTGTACCCGAACTTGTACCTACACAGTGTTTTACATTATGCGCCTTTGCAAATTCCTTTTCAAATTGTTGTACAGATTTACCCAAAATGAATGAAGTGTTATCAAGAATATCCTGAATTGCTGCATTTACTTCATTTCTAATTGATTGATACTGAGCTTTAAGATCAAGAAATGGAACGTTCATTGTTTTACCTCCGTATATTCCCATTTAAGGGAACTGAATAATTAATTAAAGATTTCATCGAATAAAGAAATAAGTCCGAAGCAATAACTGTGCTATTCACATTTTTTGATTCTTGAAATAAAAATAAATAATATAATTTTCATTTTATATTAAATAAGAATAATCTTTGATGGATTGCAGTAAAATTTTACATTGAATAGTTTAGATTAGTTATTTTATTTAGCAGTTACATAAAGTTATATTATGATTCACAAAAATAAATTTTCTCATTTTGATATTATTAAATATATTCAATCATACGTGAATTAAAATTTATTGAGTATTAGTGGCATAAATATTGTCTTTTAACAAAAGTGTGTTATAAATATATATTACCATTAGTTTATTCCAAGTTTATTTAATAATCACAGATTAAATTGAGGTAAAGTATTTTTTTATATAACATATAAAAATCCCGGGTAATAACCTTATGAAGAATTTATTAAATAATATTTCTACGATCTTGATCGTTTTTGTTAATCTAAATTCGTTTGCTCAGGAAATAAATCCAGGCGACGGAGTTAGAATATCATTTCTTGATATTGGAGATGTTATTACAGGTGATTATTATATTCAGCCGAATGGATTGCTTAACTTACCATTGATTGGCATAATAAATACAACAGATAAAGATTTTAGCGAGATTAAATCTATTATAGAAACCCGTTATGATTCCTTATATAAAGATCCTCATTTAAGTGTAAATGCACTTTATAGAATAAACATTCTCGGGGAGGTTACGAATCCCGGCTTTTATTTTGTCTCCGACGCTGAGAAATTTACTGCCATACTAGCTTTTGCAGGTGGTACAACCTCAGACGCTGATTTGGGAAATATTAAGTTAATCAGAAATTTTGAATCGATTGATCTTGATGTAGAGACTATTGTTAAAGAAGGTAGTACAGTTTCTGATTTTGGATTGAAATCCGGTGACCAGATATTTGTACCACGAAAGTGGTGGTCAGATAATTCTGGATGGGTTACTTTACTTGTTTCTGTTTCTGCACTTTTGGTAACTACCTATGCAATTTTTTTCATCGATTAATCTTAGATAATTTAAGAAAAGAAAAAATATGTCAAATATGCCTTCGAATAACACTAGCAAAAATAAATCACTTCTTGAGATAATTAATATTATTTATCAGGGACGGATAAAAATAATACTATCTGTATTTCTTTTTGTAGTTCTGGCATATTTATATAATCAATTTTCAACACCGGTTTATGAGTCAGTTGCATTGCTCAAAAAAGAAGCTGCCGATAACAGAGGAGGTACGGACGATCTTTATGAATTTATGAAACTTCAAACTTCGGATATGCTCGAAACGGAGATGGAGTTAATAAAAACAAATGAAGTATTAAGTAGAGTTGTTGATGATCTAAAGTTATACATTGAACTAAAAGAGATAGTTGACCCCAAAGGAAATTCACACCAATTGAATAATGTTTTCACTGATTTCCCGGATTCTGGTAATAATTATTCCGGAGAAATTTCATTTAATCTTCCGATCTTTAAAAATTTTCAATTAATAAATGAGAATATTGAATTATCATTATACATAAAGAAAATTGGTGACGAACATTTTGAATTGTGGAATGCAGAAGAAAATAAATTGATTACAAGCTTTAGTTCTTCATCGGAAAATAATTTAGATACGCTTGAAGAATATTATGGGACGAATTTTATTGACTCAACTCAAGCTCTTCAAGTAAGCAAAAACAAGGCGATTGCGAATACCGATTTTGCCCGGTTCGAATTTAGCTGGGATGATGCTCCGATAGGAAGTACAATATTTTTCAATATTAAAAATTACCGGAAATTTTTAATGGGTTTTAGTAAAGGCATTAATGTTTCAAGGGTTGGTCATACGGATGTATTTGCGTTGAATGTCAGGTCTTCCTCACCACTTGCCAGTAAAATAATTGCCGATAACATAATTCAACACTTTAGAGAAGTGAGAATGGAACAGCAGAAGCAAACAGTTCGTTACTCATTTCATTTTGTTGATGAACAATTGACCGAAGTTCAAAAAAAGTTATTAGATGCAGAAAGTAATCTTAGCAGCTTCAAGGGCAGTGGACAAATAATGAGTATTGATCAGAATACACAAGAGCTTCTAAACTATCTAAGCACTTTAGAGGCAGAAAGGTTACAGACTGATCTTCTTCTATCAAATTACAAGGACAAAGCTGAAGAGATGAAGAAGGAGCTTGAATCAAGTGGGTATTTTGATCAAAGCTTCCTTGAACCTTCTGGTGAATTTCAGGGTAATTCCCCGTTTTCCTCCTTGATGACTCACCTTTCAAATTTGGAAATGCAAAGGCTGGAGCTTTTACAGAAACGTACAGAAAAGCATCCCGATGTGGTAAATATTGATGAGCAGATTCGCTCAGTAAAAGAAAAATTAGGTGGCTATAATCAGAACACTTTAACTGCATATAAAATTATTATTAATACACTTGAAAATAAACTTCGAAAAATTAATAGTATGATGGCTAGTTACGATGTTAAAATGCAACAATTACCTGCTCAAGAGACGCAAATGGCAAGATTAGTTCGAGAAAAAGACGTTTATGAGAAAATGTTTAAATTACTTCTTGATAAGCGCGAAGAAATGAGAGTAGCCGAGTTATCCCAGCTACAGGATATTATTATTGTTGATAGACCATATATACCACTAAAACCAATTCAGCCCAAAAAACTATTAAATATGTTAATTGGCTTATTACTTGGCGGATTTATTGGTGTTGTTACTGTTTTTCTTTCAGAGTTAAGAAAGTCAAGACTTATAGATTTAGATTATTTAGAAGAGGAACTAAGAATTCCAATATTTGCTTTAATTCCGGCTTTTAATAAATCTATTATCAATCGAATAAAGAAACCAGCCGAAGACAAAGACCTCTTTGTAACATTACAAACCGATAATCTAGGAATTAGAGAGTCTTATAGATTACTAAATACTAAGTTATCTCAGCTTGATTTAAGAGATAAAACTATACTTGTTACCAGCTGTGAAGAAAATTCAGGTAAAACCACAGTTGTTGCTAACCTTGCCGTTACCATGGCACTTAGTGAAAAAAACGTTTTAATAGTTGACTGTGATCTAAGAAAAGGTGAACTTTCAAAGATGTTTAAAGTTTTTCATAATTCTCCTGGTTTGATTGATTTTCTTGAAAAAGGAGGTACACCAGCAATTTATAACCGCATATTAAAGAAAATAAATATAATACCAGCTGGTGGTCTAAGAGAAAATTCTAGTACCTTATTAAGTTCAGATAGAATGAAATCCCTCTTTGAAGTAATTGAAACATCAGTCTATGATTTTATTATTATTGATACTCCTCCCGTAACGAGAGTTGTTGACACTCTTGCTCTTGGTCAATTCATAAAGAATTCAATTTTGGTTGTCAGACCGGATATTAGTATTAAGGATACAGTACTTGGAGGAATACAGGAACTAAATCACTCACGAATTAAAATTCGTGGAATAGTTGGTAATGCTGTAGAAATTCAGAAATCTTATTACTATCGTTATCGTTATGGCTATGGTTATGGATATTCCGATTCTGAAAAAAAAGGATCCAAAAGCAAAATTAACTTTGGAAAAAAAGACCGATCAAAAGTACATAAACTATCCAATGTAAGCCTTTCCTTATAGGAGATGCATATTTGTCTATTTCAATGGTAGTAAAAATTTAACAAAATTGCACTCTAAAATTAGTTAGCTTTATTTCCCATTTTATAAAAATTAATTTTTAGAGAAGTAATCTATCATTTTGAAACACGTGATAGTTATGACTTATTCTAAAGTGCTCTATTTTATTTATTTCTTTATAAATTGTTTGGTGTGATAATTAGTATAAAAACTTGAAAATTTATAATCTGTTGAATGAGAAAATTAACATTACAATAATCTCTTTTTGTTCTGCATCTTTAAGCGAATTAAAAATTTAATGGATTTCTAAGTTGTACATTCAGAGTAAATTGTGATCAAAGATTACAGATTAAATTATATTTGAGGGAATGTTAAAAAATGATAAAAAGTATTTTTAGTAGAATTTTATTAAGCTTATCTTTTTTTGCACCTTTTGGATATAGCTTAAGACCTTGGTTGCATCGTATCAGAGGTGTTAAAATGGGTAAAAACGTTTGGATCGCTAAAGCAGTTTACCTTGACGAATTACATCCTGAAGATATAGAAATCGGTGATAATTCTATAATTAACTATAGGACAACTATTTACACACATTCATATTTTGGTCCAAAGCAGAAAAAAAGTACAGGAAAAGTGATAATTGGGAAAGACGTCTACATTGGACCTCACTGCTTAATTTTACCTGGTGTCAAAATAGGGGATTGTTCTGTTATAAAGGGAGGCACTGTGGTTACACGTAATGTACCACCCAATACTTTCTGGGGAATGCCAAATCCTGGTCCGCTTGCAAGGGTTACAGTACCTTTGACACCTGGACATACACAAGAGGAATTTATAAAGGGACTCCGACCTATTAAAAAGAAGGAGAGAACTTCTCAGGAGTAGAAGTTTCTAATTGCGAAAAATTTTTATCATAAACACTTATAAAGGAAAAAAAACAGTATGGACCGGATTAATATTGTCAAAGAATTCATTATTGATAATTTTCTATATGGTGAAGAAGAGCCATTGGAGTTAGAAACTGATTTTTTTGATAAAGGTATAGTAGATTCTACCGGAGTGATAGAAGTTGTAAGTTTTTTGGAGGAAAAATTTAACATTTCAGTTGATGATGATGAACTGATTCCAGAAAATCTCTCCAGCTTAAAAAATATTGATCAGTTCCTTCAGAAAAAACTCAGTCAAAAGGTTGCCTGAAAATGTGTGGAATTGCAGGTATTGTTAACCTGGGGCATCAAAGACCAATCTCTTCCGATGCACTTAGTAGAATGGTTTCAATTCAGAAACACAGAGGACCAGATTCTACAGGTGCTTATCTAGATGATAATATAGGTCTGGCTCATTCAAGACTCAGTATTATTGA
>JACAFA010000329.1 GCA_013388525.1 Ignavibacteriaceae bacterium
ATACACTTGTAAAGTAAATCGGCTTTGTGTTTATTGATTTCGTACATCTTGTTCAAACCGCCATTCTTTAATAACCATCTTGTAACAAGCATAATAATATAAATTGCAAATGTGGTCGGAGTATTATACAATGAGTCATTCTCAGCGTGAATTTTATAATTCAGCATTGTGTGTAAAGAATCCTGACTTCTTTCCAGCAAATCTTTTCTGATTATTACTAAAGTAATACCAGCCGGACCCATATTTTTTTGTGCGCCGGCGTAAATCAATCCGTATTTTCTTACATCAATCTTTTTGTGAAGAATATCCGATGAGGCATCACAAACCAACGGAACATTTCCAACTTCTGGTTCTTTATGCCATTGAGTTCCAAAGATTGTATTGTTTGATGTGAAGTGAACGTAAGAAGCATCCGGGTCAAGTTTGAGTTCGCTCTGCTTCGGAATGCGTTTGAAGAATTTTTTATCTCCTTCTCCTTCTTCAGTAGTTGCAGCAATATTCACTGTTCCGACTCTTTTTGCTTCTTTGATAGCTTTCTTTGACCAGCTTCCTGTTGAAATGTAATCCGCTTTATTTTTCGGAGGCATAAGGTTTAAAGGAACCATCGAGAACTGCAGACTTGCACCACCCTGTAAAAACAGAATTTGATAATCATCCGGGATATCAAGAAGTTTTTTTAATCCTTCTTTTGCTTCTGCGTGAATTGCATCGTATGTTTTTGAACGATGACTGATTTCCAGTATTGACATTCCCACACCGGGAAGTGCAAATAAATCTTTCTGTGCTTCGAGAAGTACATCTTCCGGTAAAACTGCCGGTCCGGCACTGAAGTTATAAATTCTTTTTTCCATTTTATTTTCCTTTTTATCTATTGCTTGAAAGTAATTTTATGAGTTCTTCTTTTTTGATTTCACAGTCAGCCAATATTTTAGCTAACAATCCTGGTCCGATTATTTCGTTTGAATGCACGGGGATTACAGTAACCTTTCCACTTAAATTTTTAAGAATATGATGGCTGCCTTTAATTCTGACGACTTCAAAACCATACGATTTTAATATTTTAATTAATTCCTTTCCAGTTAAACGAGGAGATTTAGCCATGTTACTTTTTTCGGTTGGAGGATAATCTCTTTGCGTACTTAACAGGTTTCTCTTTAATCGTAATTTTTTGAACACCAATAAAATCATATGGATAAATAATATCCTTTTCTACCTCAAGGCACAGTTCAATTGCCTCTTTAGTTCTCTCCATAAGTTCATCCAGAGATTTAGCCTGGGTATGACACCCAGCTAATGCTGGAACCGTAGCTACGTAAAAACCGTCTTCATCTTTTTCAATTATAACATTGAATTCTTTATTCATTTTTATGATATGGTTTACTGGTTAATAAAAATTTTAATAAAAAGCATTAGATTAAATGAGTTAATAATCCATCTCTCAGCTTTGGTTCAAACCAGGTTGATTTTGGCGGCATCACTTCGCCTGCATCTGAAATGTTCATTAAATCATCAAGTCCGACAGGATAAAGTGAAAATGCAACTGCAGCTTTACCTGAATCAACCAGCTTTTCAAGTTCTTTTGTTCCTCTGATTCCCCCGATAAAATCAATACGATTGTTCGTTCTCGGGTCGTCGATTCCAAGCACGGGATTTAGTAAAAAGTTTTGAAGAATACTTACGTCAAGTTTTTCACCAAC
>JACAFA010000044.1 GCA_013388525.1 Ignavibacteriaceae bacterium
GGGAATATGATTCACGATATTAACACTTTCCCATACCCCTTCGAGGAAAATTATTTTGATGAGATATACGCCTCGCACGTGCTTGAACACCTAAATAGCTTCCACAATACAATTTCTGAACTATACCGCATATTAAAGCCGAATGGAATTTTGATTGTTTACGCACCTTTCTTCCTAAACACAAAATATTTTGGTGAACCCGATCATAAAATTCCATTCTCAATCCGAACTTTCGATAACTACGAATATATCGGTAACCGTAAGTTAAAATTTTACGAAAAGTGGAAACTTAATCACAGGACAAATTATGAAGGGAAAGCTCAATTTGAAGTACTTGAGAAAAAATTTATAACCTCTCATTTTGCTTTATTAAAATGGATGGATTTTTTTGTGAATCTTGAACCGGTTATTTACGAAAGATTCTTCGCAGGCATCTTCTCACCTGAAGAAGTATATTTTAAACTACGGGCAATTAAGTAAGTTTAATCTGATTCTTTTCTTCTGATAACCTCAACAATTAACCACAGCCAGCCAATGAGAAAACACACTCCGCCAATTGGTGTAATCATTGCAAAGAAGCTTACACCTAAAGTTGAGTAAAGATAAAGTGAAAATGAGAAAAGAATTATCCCAGTCAGAAAAAATATGGATGCAATCTTTGATTGGATGTAATCTGTTAAAGCAAGCATTAGAAGAACAAGCGTATGAATAAACTGATAGAGGACGCCTGTTTTATAAACCTCAAGCATTTCAGTAGATAGTTTTTCTCTCAATCCGTGGGCTCCAAATGCACCAATTGCCACAGCAGTAAATCCAGAAACAGCAGAAATAATTATCCATATTTTTTTCTCTTTCATATCAATCCTCTATTGCATTGAATAGTTGAGTGTAATTTCTTTAAATTTGTTTGCAATTTAATCAAATAAAAAAAGAGATATGAAAACTTTACAAAAGCTTATTTTACCAGTTCTGATTGTCATTGCTGTTTTTTTAATATATAAATTTTACTTCGTTAAAGGTGGAGATTTGGGTTCATTTGCTGACTTCGATCCAAACAACAATGCTGTAAAAGAAATAAGAGTTCAATTGCTGGCTGAGAGAGGAATTGAAAATTCTGGTGGTGGAGTTATCTTTTATGCATCTGATAAAACCGGTAAGGTTGTTAATATTTATGGTGAAGCTCAGCTGCCCGATGGTTTTGAATCAGCGGAAGTTGTGATTCTAAAAGGACACTTAACACAAAGCGGATTTCACGTCCATGAAATTTTGCTCGATTAATCTATGGAGAGATTTAAACTTGTCTCAAATTACAAACCAGCCGGAGATCAGCCTCAGGCAATTGAAAAACTTGTTAAAGGAATAAAAAGAGGTGATAAATTCCAGACACTGCTGGGTGTTACAGGCAGTGGAAAAACTTTTACTATTTCTAATGTAATTGAACAGGTAAATAAGCCAACACTTATTATTTCCCACAATAAAACTCTAGCTGCTCAGCTCTATTCGGAATTCAAATCTTTCTTTCCTGAAAATGCAGTAGAATTTTTTATAAGTTATTACGATTACTATCAGCCTGAAGCTTATGTTGTTAAGAGCGATCTTTACATCGAAAAAGATTTTTCAATCAATGAAGAAATTGATCGACTTCGACTCAAAGCAACCACCTCACTTATTGAAGGAAGAAGAGATGTGATTGTGGTTGCAAGTGTAAGCTGTATTTACGGAATCGGTGCACCGGAGGAATATGCACGTCAAATTATTTTTGTAAAAAAGGGAGAAAAGCTTGACAGGAAAAAATTTCTGCGTGAACTTATTGATATTCATTTTGTAAGAAACGATTCTGAATTTGGAAGAGGAACTTTCCGTGCAAGAGGTGATGTAATTGAAATAATTCCTGCTTATGAAAACGAAGAAGCAATAAGAATTGAACTTTGGGATAGCGACGTTGAAAAAATATCAATCATTGATTCATTGACAGGAAATGTTCTCCGCGAAGTTGAGTCCGCACCAATCTATCCTGCAAAATATTTTGTTACCGACCGCGAAAAGATGCAGAAGGCTATTTACAATATCGAGATTGAGCTTGCGGAGAGACTTGAAGAATTGAGAAAAGCCGAAAAATATCTCGAAGCACAACGGCTTGAACAGAGGACAAAGTTTGATATAGAAATGATGAAAGAGATAGGTTATTGTTCAGGTATTGAAAACTACTCTCGACATATGGATGGAAGAGCACCAGGTTCACGTCCATTCAACCTGTTCGATTATTTTCCAGATGATTTTCTTTTAGTAATTGATGAATCTCATGTAACCGTCCCGCAAATAAGAGGAATGTATAACGGGGATCGCAGCAGAAAAGGAACTCTGGTAGAATACGGTTTTCGTCTTCCTTCCGCTCTTGATAACAGACCTATGAAGTATGAAGAATTTATGCAAATGCTTGACCAGGTGATTTTTGTAAGTGCTACTCCGGGAGATTATGAACTTGAAATGAGCGGAGGAGTTGTTGTAGAGCAGATTATCCGTCCAACCGGTTTACTCGATCCGGAAATTGAAGTTCGTCCGATCAAAGGACAAATTGATGATCTGATTGATGAAATAAGAACAAGAGTAAACAGAAAAGAGAGAGTGCTTGTTACAACTTTAACCAAGAAGATGGCAGAAGATCTTGCAGATTATCTTGACAAAATTAAAATCCAGGTCCGCTATATTCACAGCGACATTGATTCTTTGGAGCGGGTTGAAATATTACGTGATTTGCGTTTAGGTGAATTCGATGTTTTAGTTGGTGTAAATCTTTTAAGAGAAGGTCTCGATCTTCCTGAAGTATCACTTGTTGCTATTATTGATGCAGACAAAGAAGGATTCCTTAGAAGCGCAAGATCACTTATGCAGGTTGCTGGCAGAACCGCACGAAATGTTAACGGCAAAGTAATTATGTACGGTGATGTAATTACTCAATCAATGCAAAAGACAATAAGCGAAACCAACCGTCGTAGAAAACTTCAGAAAAAATATAACGAAGAACACAATATTACTCCCGCTACTATTTATAAAAGCATGGAAGAAATACTTGCATCAACTTCACTCGCTGAGGTTAGAAAGAAAGACGAGAAAGAAGATTATAGTTTTGCTAAAGTTGCTGAGCCTGTATTAAAGTATATGAACAAAGAGCAAAAAGAAGATCTGATAGAACAATTAAGAGA
>JACAFA010000204.1 GCA_013388525.1 Ignavibacteriaceae bacterium
GAAATTATTATCCGATCTGTTATATCTTACTATTCCATTCATACAGCCTAACCACAGGTTTTTGTTTCTATCTTCACAGAACGAAAAGAAACCATCATCAAAAATTGTTGATGAATCATCTGAGTCCGAATGATATTCCTCAATAGTACTATCCTTTGGATTGTATTTAAAGATTCCTGTTGAGTAGCCCCCGAACCACACTAAACCATATATATCCTCAAAAACAGCATATATGGCTCCTTTGATTTTCTTGACCAGTCTAAATTCCTTGCTTTGTAGATCGAGAGAAAATAATTCTCCTGTTTGGTTGCCAATCCAGAATATTTTGTTTTGACTTATAGCAGCAGCACTGAAAAGCCCGGAAAAACTGGTAGAAGCAGAATCAACATAGCAAATCCAATTGCTTTTATTTTCATCATACTTATACAATCCACCAGGTATAGGCCAAAACCACAGATCACCGTATTTTCTATCGTATCCCAATCCACCGTTTAGCACTTTGTATTTTGTCATAACTTTATTGTTTATCAGATCAAGTTCCCCAAAGCCTTCACTAGAGTTAATCCAAATTTCACCCTTTTTATCTTTACAAATCCAAAGAACTTCGTTTAATGAAAAATCAGATTTTGCATATGGATTGTGTTTATAATTTTTAACAGAGGAATAGGTAAAGTCTATTTTATTAATACCACTATATCTTGTTCCAATCCAGAGTGAGCCTGCTTTATCTAATGTTAACGAAATTACAAAATTATTACTTATGCTATGTGGGTCTAATTCATCATGAATAAAATGATAAAAAGTTTTTTTACTTTTATTAAAAACACTCAGACCACCAACTGTTCCAAGCCAGATATTACCTAAACCATCATCACACGAAGAAAGAATAACATTTTTTTCAAATTCGTTTTGATATCCTTTATAGAGATTAAACTCATCATTTACTTTATCATACTTCAATAAGCCAGCATCTGTACCAATCCATAATATTCCCTGATCATCCTCTATGATTTGCTGCAGCCAGTAAATAGTTGTTTTAAAATCACCCCATTGATTGTTAGGATAATGCCAGTAGTGATAAAACTTATTGGTAGATCTGTCAAACCGGTCTAATCCGCCCCCTGTTGCTAACCAAAAATTTCCTGATTTGTCCTCAAATATTCCATTGACTGAATTATGTCCCAAACTGTACGGATTGTTTTCATCATACTTAAAAGATGTAAATGTAGAGTCAGATTTATTATATTTAAAAAGTCCATCAGCACTTCCAATCCAGAGGTCTTCGTTTTTATCTATGAATACTTCTAAAGCAGTATTAGTGTAGCTTGTTGGTGGTTGTTCTTTGTCGAGCAAGTAATTTGTAAATGTTTCCAGTTTAGGGTTAAATTTTTCAATACCTCCATTCATAGAACAAATCCAAAAATTTCCTTGCTTATCTTGTGCAATGGTACCGGGCATATAAGCATTAATAACTGAGCTATGTATTGGAAATTTATAGGCTGTGAAATTATATCCGTCATACTTATATAAGCCCAAATCTGTCAAGAACCACATATAACCCACATTATCCTGAAAAATAGATTGAATGTATAAAGAGCCTAATCCCTGATCAAATCCTACGTGCTGAAAATCTAGCGTTTGTTTTTGAGCGTTAATGGAATTAGACAGGATAATGAAAATAAACAAAAGAGTTATAGCCAAATTTTGAATGCGCGTTGCTTTTATGCTTAGAATTTTTTCTCTCTTCAAAATATTTATTATTGAGAGAGTCATATTAAAAGCCTACTTCAATTCCTAAACGCAAAGAAAATGACGGTTGATACCTGTAAGCCTGTCCGTAAGTTGGGTTTGGATTAATTGGGTCTCCGTTTTCATCAAAACCAAAATATTTTCTCTGATCTATATCTACTTCTTTACGCTGGCTTGCAATATGGAATAGATCGAGAATCAGTCTAGGCTGCAATGAAGATAATAAATCTAGCTCATACATTAAGCGAGCGTTCAAATCCCAAATCGCTGGAGTCCTTCCAGCAGAGCCTCGTGGTGAAAGATATTTTACACCAAAGTCTGTGTAAGCTAATTCACTTAACGGAGTACCACTTTGTGCAATGAAAGAAATTCCGGTTACCAACCCGAATGAAAAACGATACGATCCGGAAAATTTAAAGACATGAGTTCTGTCATTCGGAACTAATCCGGTTGTGTTAATGCTTGAAGTTGAAAGATCATCAAACATTGAGTTTGCATTTGGAAATGAACCGTGATAAGAGGCATCAAAAAGTCCTTCGTAATTACCATAATCTCTAGAAAGAACATACGACGCAAGAAAATTAAAATGTTCATCACCGGCTCGTTGAATAGAAAGTATTAGCGCAGTGTAATCTCTTTGAGGTTCCGGCCATTCAGATAAAAACCCGCTGCCCGGATTGCCATACTGATACCGATTTTCATCTGGTAACCAGACATCGTCTATTCCCTGACCAAGTGTTCTATAAACACCCTGGATACCAGCTTTCATTCCCCAGCCAATAAGTCTTTCATAACCAATACTGAATTCATCATAATATTGAGCCTGTAAATCTTCAACTTCCGGTCTTATGATATGCTGGAAATTATAAAGAGTATCTCCTCCGGTACTATCCTCACGCGGATCGTGATCAAAAAGGATCCAGTAATCATACCCGCTTTCTGAATGATAATTTACCGATTGGAATAAAGCATATTCCTGAGAGAATCTTCCGTATGAGCCATATATTCTGTTCATTCCATTTTCATCCGGCAGAAAAACAATTCCAATTCGCGGCTGCAATGGAACTTCAATAGTCTGAGCTACTTCTCCGTTTGAGCCAATGATTGTATGTCCATCCCACCTTAATCCAGCAGTTACATTTAATCTTTGAAATATTCTCCAGCTATCCTGAACAAAGACTGAAGGAATTCTGTTTGATACTTCACCCCAACCTTTACCTATAGCTTCTCCATAATAAACTGAATCGTACCTTTCAATATTATGGTAATCATAAATATTATCTACAGCATTAGTTTTGTATTCAACTCCTCCGTTTAGTATATGATCTCCCAGCAGAATATTAGTTAATACTCTACCGACTGTGCTGCGTCTATAAGAATCCCAACTCGAAGAAACTCCACCTGACCAGATATTGTTTAAATAATCCACATAAAAAATTTCATTTCTACCAATTTCAGTAGCACCTTCGCCAGTATCGTGACGATCCACTCTGGCAATTAGTCCTTGCAACGAAATATTTTTACCAATCCAATACGTACCGCTTAAAGAATAATTAACACCACCTTCAACAATATTCTGAAGATATGGATCCGGATTTGCTAAGCTATCAGGCGGAACATTTATGCCGCGGCCAACCGCATCCCTTTCAGTTGGATCACCGGTAATTGTAAAAATCAAATTTAAATTATCAAGTGCTTTCCAACTTAACTTTCCCGCAAATGAATTTATCAAAGTCTTATCAACGTAAGTTCCGAAGCCTGGTACTTCGACATCTCTATTATTAAAATTTGGATTATACGCCGCGTAAAACCAAAGTTTGTCCAGGATAATTGGACCACCTAAACCGAATCCAAAATCGTAATTAGAAAAGTCACCCTGATTTACATCCAATGAACCATACTTCTGGTTCTCCGCTAATTTGTTACTGGTATAAAATCCAAAAACACTCCCGTGAAATTCATTTGAACCTGAATATGTTACTACATTTATCAATCCACCAAGTGAAGCTCGATTGTCAACATCATACCCACCAGTTTTAACCTCAATCTCTTGTATAAAATTGTATGGAAGGTTTGTTGAGTTAGCACCGATCAAAGGATCTGTGACTTCAACACCATCAACAAAATATTTGTTTTCAAATCCGGTTGAACCGCCAATGTTTGCTTCATCGCCATAAAAGCTGGTGTTAGCTTGTGGAAATAAGGTTGCAATGTTTCTATAATTCCTATCTACAGGAAGTTGTTCAAAGCTTGCAGAATTAATATTGCCCCCGTAAGTAGTTGATACAGGATCGATAACCGGTTTCTTTCCAGATACGGTGATTTCAGGTAGAGTAATTGTCTGCTGCGTTAATTTAATTTCGCCAAGGTTGGTAGTTTTTCCCAATTGCACTTGCACATTTTCAACATTTAATAAGCCAAATCCAACTGCGCTGAGTTTTACATTATACTCACCAGCTGATAAAGATAGAAGCCTGAAATACCCTTTTTCGTTTGTGGTAGTACCTCGGCTTCCTTGTAAACTTTTACTCTGTAGAGAAACGTTTACTCCCATCAAAGAATTACCGGTGCTGTCTACTATTTGACCTTCGATATTGCCAGTGATATCCTGTGAGACGGAATAGGGTGAGAGAAGAAAAGCTAAGATGAAGGTGGAACAAAGATTCATTCCAAAGATTGAAACAAATTTCCTTAAAAAGAGAAGTGCCAAACTTAAACCTCCCAAGGATTATATGACAAAACTTCTGCTTCGGGAGAGTAAATTTAGGAGTACTCTTCAGTAATCATAGTTAATTAACTCTTAAACTCCTCCTCTCTCGGAGTGAAGAATAATTACATTAGAAAACTTGGTATAATTCTGATTAAAAGCAATAAATAAATGACCAAGCAAAAAAATTTTTGACTACTCAATATTTTTTAATCCTGCTTTTTATGAGCGATTTCTCTAATTTTACCACCGGTTAAAACTTCATTTAAGGTGCTATATGAAAATGTCCGGTGGACCTGCTTCTGTAAATATTAAAGTTATACTACTCATAATTGCTGTGCTGATTGCAATCGGTACACTTTACTACACTCAGACTCTTGTTCAAAAGCTTCAGGAAAAAGAAAGGCAGATTGTTGAGCTTTATGCTAAAGGAATTGAATATCTGGCTAACACAACCAATCCCGATGTTGACATAACTTTCCTCTTCGACAATATTATTAAACCAATTGACTTTCCATTAATTCAATCCGATGCAGAAAATAATGTCTACAATAAAACCGATATCAGAAATGTTGAGATAGATTCTAACATGACTGCGGAACAGTTCAAAGTTTTTGCAGCAAAATTAATTTCTGAAATGGATGAAACGCATCCACCTATTGAAGTCAAGTATGAAGGAATAGTTATTAATAAAATTCACTATGGTGATTCAGAACATATTAAACAACTTCGTTATTATCCCTACATTCAATTAGCAATAGCAGCATTGTTTATAATAATTGGTTATGTAGGTTTCAGCAGTATTAAAAGAAGTGAACAAAGTAATATTTGGGTTGGAATGGCAAAGGAAACAGCTCATCAATTCGGAACACCGATTTCAAGTCTTATGGGCTGGCTCGAAATGCTGAAAATGAATTATAAAGAACCTGACAAGGTGCTGGATATAACAGAAGAGATTAGCAATGATGTTGAGAAGCTTAATAAAATAACTTACAGGTTTTCTAAAATTGGTGCTAAACCTGAGTTAACAAAAAAGAATGTAATTGAAGAAATGAAACAGGTAACAGCTTATTTTGAAAGACGACTGCCTCAAACAGGTAAATCAGTAGATTTGAAAATTACCGGAGACGAAACAGCTTGTGCAGAAATCAACTCTGAATTATTTGAGTGGGTAATTGAAAACCTGATAAAGAATGCTCTCGATGCCATCGAAGGAACAGCCGGCAAAATTGAGATAGCTGTCCGGAAAGTAAAAAAGCGCGTTGAAGTTGAAGTTTCTGATAGTGGAAAAGGAATTGAAATGAAAAGAAGAAAAGATGTTTTCAGACCGGGGTACAGTACAAAGAAAAGAGGCTGGGGATTAGGTCTAAGTCTTTCCAAAAGAATAATCGAAGGTTACCACGGTGGAAAGATATTTGTAAAGAGTTCAATGCCAGGTGAAGGAACAACATTCAAGATAATTCTGAAAAATTGTTAGCTCATTTCTAACATTCTGTTGATAGGTATCAATGCCCGCTGTGCAATTTCCGGATCGATAATAATTTCCGGAAATTTATTTTCCATACACAGGTAAAGCTTTTCCATTGTGTTAAGTTTCATATACGGACATTCATTGCATGAACAACTTTCTTCTTCTGGTGGTGCCGGAATAAAATTTTTTCCTGGTTCTGCTCTTTTCATCTGATGAATTATACCAACCTCTGTAGCTACAATATAAGTCTGTGATTTATCTTCAGAAATATATTTTAATAACTTACTCGTCGAACCGATGAAATTTGCCCACATTAAAATTGTATCTGTACACTCCGGATGAGCAATCAGTTTAGCTCCCGGATTTTCAGTCATTAGTTTTATTATTTTTTCTTCACTGAAATGTTCATGCACAATGCAGGAACCTTCCCATAAAAGCATATCTCTTCCGGTTTTTTTAATGAGATACTTACCAAGATTTTTATCAGGTGAGAAGAGGATCGGTTTATCTTTTGGAATCTGGTTAATAATTTTTTCAGCACTGCTTGATGTACAAATGATATCACTTAAAGCTTTCACTTCGGCTGTACAATTTATGTAAGTTATTGCCAGATGATCGGGATGTTGTTTTCGAAATTCTTCAAACTTATCTGCCGGACATCCCTCAGCAAGCGAACACCCTGCTTCAAGGTCCGGGAGAAGAACAAGTTTGTTTGGATTTAATATCTTCGCCGTTTCTGCCATAAAATGCACACCTGCAAATACAATAACTTTTGCATCTGTTTCTTTAGCTTTCCTGGCAAGCTCAAGGCTGTCTCCAACAAAATCCGCAATATCCTGAATTTCTGATTCCTGGTAATAGTGAGCTAATATTACGGCATTAAGCTCTGCCTTCTTTTTTAGAATTTTTTCTGTCAAATCTGTCGTGATTACTAATTCATTCATTTCAAACTGCACTCGCAAGAATTATTTGGAAAACCATATACGATTTTACAGGTAAATATTACCCGATTTATAATGTGGTAGTTAAATAGCTTATTACTTTTAAAAATGCAATACAAAACCCATGGCACCGATGTTGAATAATTTATTACGAAATAGTTTAAGCATAGCATCCCTCCAAATATGACACACAAAGCTGCCGGGTTTCGCCCTCACAATCCGGCAGTTGCCCTTTTAAACCAAACCTGATCAGTTTTTTCCAATACCTTAATGATTGTTTTTTTATTGCTTGTAATATCAATTAAAATTTCACCGAAATTTTTAAGCAGAACAAATTTGATTTCACCATCCCTGTTCTTCTTATCAAAGAGCATAAATTTATAAATATCTTCTTTACTTACACTTTTTACTTTGACTGACGGTTTTAATTTTAACGGAAGATCAAGCATAAAATTAAGTTGAGAATCATCAATAAGTCCTTTTTCGTACGACATAAAAAGAGCACTAACAATTCCAGCAACTACTGCTCCTCCATGAGAAAGTTTGTAAGAGGTACTGCTTTCAAATGCATGAGCAAATGTATGTCCAAAATTCAATATTTTTCTAAGTCCGGTTATTTCATACTCATCCTTTGAAACTACCGCAGATTTAATTTTAACACATTCATAAATGACTTTATTAAGAAAGTTTAAATCTTTTTTTAATAACAGCGAATAATCTGACAGAAGCAACGAGTAAAAGTTTTTGTCTGTCAGGTAAGAATATTTAATCACCTCTCCAAATCCTGAAATCAGTTCTTCATCCGGAAGTGATCGAAGAAAATTTGTATCAATCAAAACTATTGATGGCTGATAAAATGTGCCTATTAAATTTTTCGCCCGCTTAAAGTTAACTGCTGTCTTACCACCAATTGAGCTGTCAACTGCTGATAACAAAGTTGTTGGAATATGAATCAGCGGCAAACCTCTCATATAAGTTGATGCAACAAATCCGGCTAAATCGCCGAGTGTTCCTCCTCCAATTGCCAGAATGAGTGTATCTTTCCCTGACTTTTCTTCATATAAGCTGTTAAATATTTGGTTAGCAGTTTTAAAGGATTTAATTCTTTCAGAAACCTGATCAGCGACAAAATATTTTTTTATGTTTTTCTTTTCTATCAATTTCCGGATCATCTTTCCGTAAATACGATCAACATTCCGGTCTGATATAATAAAAATTCTTTCAGGAAGATTATATTTTTGGATTAACTCAGATAACACTTCCACACTGTTACTTCCGATAAAAACCGGATAAGTTCTTGAATTAGTATTTACTGATACAATCTTCAAAGAATTCCGTCAGGCTTTTAATAAATCTTTATTAATGTAGTTGGCAATAACATCAACTGTTTTACCAACTGTTTGATTATCAGTATCAACAATAAAATCGCATTGTTCATAATATTTTTTTCTTGATTCAAGAAGCTGAATTATTCTTTCAATAAATTGTTCTTTCGATGGTTCTTCAACACCATCAAAAATAAATGCGGGACGATCTTTTTTAAATCTCAATCTTTTGTAAGCCATTTCAGGCGAGGATTTTAAATAGATTATTTTTCCGCTTGATTTAATAATTCCAAAATTAACTTCGGAAGCAATTGCTCCACCGCCAAGAGAGATAATTGACTCATCATTTTCTGATAGTTTTTTTAGTAACTCTGTTTCGATTTTACGAAAATATTCTTCGCCTTTTCGCTCAAATAATTCAACGATCTTCATACCTTCCTGTTTTTCCACTTCTTTGTCAAGATCAAAAAAATCCCAGCCAAGTGTATTAGCCAAGATGGGTCCAATTGTACTTTTTCCCGCAGCCATAAATCCTGTCAGATAGTAAATTTTTTTCTTCATAACTATACAGTTCAAAAATATGTTTTATTACTTGAACCCAAAAATTTGATGTTGAGAGATAACACAAGCGAATTCCATTTTTCCTACATAGTAATAAAATAAGTTTTAAGAATCTGCATAAAGTTCACTGAATTTTATGAAAAACTTTTTTACTATGACTATTTCATATTGTTTTAAAATATAGAATCACCATTCAAATTTTGAGGATTGAATATTAAATGCAGAAGAATTATTAATATTTTTATCAGATATGAAACACCAAACCCAGTACAAATGTTAATCCGTTAATATCCACTTTAGTTTCAAAAGCATCTTCAGGCAACTGAATGACATTCCCCTGATAAATGATTTCAGTAGTAGTGTATTTGCTGGTTACATTATACTGAGGATTTCTGAATTTCATCTCAAATCTTGCAGAGAGATATTCAAATATCATATAGTCCATAGAAGCAGACACATGAATTCCGATTGCAATTTTTCTTTGAATTATCTCCAGTTCAGCTTCCTGGAACTTTCGGATGTATTCTCCAAAATAATAACCCAAACCACCACCCATGATGAATTTGAAATCCTGTGTGGAGAATGGAAAGAAATAATGAGCAGTAAGTTCTATCGGTATAACTTTAAAGCCATCTTCCACTTCAAAAATATAAACCTGATTACCGACAAAGGCCGTTAAATTAGGCTGATTGGAAGTTTTATTAATATATTCAACATTCAATCCGAGTATAAATTCAGAAGAAAACCTATATCTTAAATCCAGACCTGGATTCCAGATATTCTCCAGTGTAAATGATTTATTGCGTACTTCAGGGTTCGAAGCATTAGGGTTTAAAAATATATCTGCGGAAGTAGTATAAACTGCGTTAACAGCAATACCAATTTTTTCTGTACTAAATTGAGCAAATGAGGATGTTGCCGATAAAAAGACTATGGTTAAAAATAATATGAGCATTTTCACTAAGCTGAAATATATCACTGAACTTGAGTAATTTTCTTTAAAAAAGAAAACCCCTGATTCATACCTTGAAGATTATGAACAGGGGGAAAATAAGAAAAAGATTTTTTTAGTACCCGTAGAAAATATAACGCTTATCAACAATATCTGCTTTCTCTTTTATTTCAGAAAGCCAGGTATTTAATGCCATTGATTTCTTCTCCTGAATTAAGCTGTTTCGCAGTGTTGTGTTTTGAGCCTGATAAGCAGTTGAATCAAAAGGAGTTTTATCTAAAAGTTGAATTATAAAATAACCTCTCACTCCTTTGACCGGTCCGGATATTTCACCAACTTTCATTTCAAGCGCTGAATAAATAAATGCATTGTCTCTGCCAATCATAGGTATTGATGTTGTGGAGTTAAATCTTCCTGTATTTCCAACCTGAATTCGCGAATCTATTTCAGTAACTTTATTCAAATCGTTGCCAGCTTTTTTCATCACTTCTATCGCCAGTTCTCTTGCTTTTTGATATTGCATTTCAATCACAAGTAATTGCCTGATTTTCGGCTGGATATCTTCAAATTTTTCAAGACCATCAGAAATGACTTCGGAAATTTGTGCAACCACGAAACCATTTGGCAATTTATGAACTTCACTAACTGAGTTCAGGCTATTTTCAAAAGCAAAATTTACTAATCTTTTATTTGCACCTAGTCCGGGAATTGATACACTCTTCAAAGTAAAACTTCCGGTTTCCTGAACAGTATAGTTCATCAGTTCAGCTTCTTTTTCAAATCCATTTTTCTTTGCAAGATATGAAAAGTCATTTGCAGCAGCGAACTTTGCATCGCGTGTAGTAGCTGACTCTTTTACTGCATTATGAATTCTTTCAATAACATATTTACTGCTTGACTGATCTGTTACAAGAATAATATGATAGCCAAAAGTTGATTTTACCGGTTTCTGAATTTCTCCGACTTTACCGGAAAAACAAGCATCTTCAAATTCTTTAACCATCATACCTTTACCAAACCAACCAAGGTCTCCTCCATTCTTTCCCGATCCAGGATCTTTTGAATAACTAATCGCCATCTGTTTAAAATCAGCACCATTTTTCAATTCCTGATAAATACGATTTGCTTCAGCAAGATTAGCTTCATCACTTCCCATTTGTGTAATTAATATATGTGAAGCTTTGACAAATTTTTCATTCGAAGGAAGAATATCTACGAGACGATAAATTTCAAAACCGCCTTTGTTCGATGGTACAGGACCAACGATAGATCCTTTTGCAGCATCTTTAATAGCTTTGACCGCTTCACTGGAAAGTGTTGCGACAGATACAGTGTCAAGTGAATAGGGTGATTCAGAATAAATATCAACAAAGTACTTAAAGTCAGAGGTATCACTATCAGCCAGCTTTTTTACATTTTCTAAATTTTTGATAACCATCATACTATCAGCCTGAGAAGGTTCATGTCTGAAAAGTACATATTTCAATTTTCTTTGTGCATTTATTTTGAATTTATCTGGGTTATCATTATAGAATTTTCTTAAATCTTTATCTGTAATATTTAACGCCGAGTCAGGAAAAAGAGAATTTGCAAAGAGCGCATATTTAGCGTCTATATAAGTATTCTGCTCGATAAACTTTCTTCTCACCTCATCTTCACTTACAGTAATTCCTGCTTCTAACAAACTTTGAAGTTTTTCTCTGTATCTGCTTTGCTTTACAAATTCTTCAGCCTGTAAAAGTATCTTTTCATTCTGAGGATTGAATATTGCTTCTTCGTACATCTCACGGTTAAATCTTCCGAGTGAATCTATGAAGTTTTGTTTAAGGAAAGCCGGCGGGTCTTCACCAAGGATAATATCTTTGATTTCCTGATTGCTGACAGTAATACCGAGTCTTTGAACTTCCTGTTCAATCAATTTCTCTGTAATCAATGATTCCCAAACCTGCTCTCTGAACTGATCAAATTGCTCTTCAGGAATGTCATTACCGGTTTGTTGCTTCTGCGATTCTCTCTGTCTCTCGATAGCCATTTGATATTCCTGATAGGAAATATCAACACCATTAACTGAACCAACATTATTAGTTCTGCCGCCAATTGCTTCAAGAACATTTGAATCTGAAATTACCATAAAAAGAACGAATAAAGCACCAACTGTTATTATAAAGGCAGGGGCTAAACTTCTCATTCTGGCCATCATTGCCATATCGTAAAAATCTCCGTTTTAATTCAAAAAATAAGGATACAAACATAGAGACAGATGGGTTAAAAATCAATTAAATTTGCTTTATCAACACGAATATTTACCAGAGCAGATAGTAGTTCGAATATATCGATAAACTGTTTTTACAATAAACTTGTTTATTTGATTTTCAAATCATAGAGACCTATTTTAAGCGCTATCAATTAAAGTTAAATTATTAAAAAGAGTGGAAAAAGTCGAATTTTTAAAGAGTGTCCCTATTTTTTCGGAACTTAAAGATGAAACTCTCTCACAGTTATCAAGATCAGGATCTGTTCAGAGTTTTTCTAAAGATTCTGTTATCTTATCAGAAAAAGAAGCTGGTTCTGCTTTATTCATAATCATCTCAGGGAAGGTTAAAATCTCCAGAATCAGTTCAGAGGATAATGATAAAGAAGTAATACTTTCCATTCTCAATCCTTCCGATTTCTTTGGGGAAATGGCTCTGCTGGATGGACTGGAAAGGTCAGCAACAGCTACAGCTATTGAAAACTCAAAAATATTTATCATTCAACGAAACGATTTTCTGCAACTATTGCACGATCATCCTGAAGTATCCATTGCGCTATTACAGGAACTTACACAGAGATTAAGAGCTGCAGGAATGAAGATCAAAGCTCTTTCACTAAAAGATGCTGAAGGAAAAGTTGCAACTGTTCTGCTTCAATTAGCAGATGATATAGGAAAAATAAAACATGGTGTTGTTGAAATTGAAAAATTACCATACCAGCACGAGCTTGCAAACATGGCCGGAACATCCAGGGAAACCATCTCAAGAACTTTACACGCTTTTGCCAAAAAGGGACTCATTGAACTTGAAGGCTCTAAGTTGAGAATTGTTCAATACGAAAAATTTAAAGAATTATTCAGCATGTAAAAAAACACTGCTATGCCCTCCGATAAAACCGATTTACATATGCATTCGTATTTCTCCGATGGTTATTACAGCCCGGAAAAATTAGTCGAGAAAGCAAAGAAACAAGGCATCAGAACATTAAGCATTACAGATCATGATAGTGTAAATGGAATTCTCGATGCTATTGAATGTGCAGAAAAGTATAATATAGAAATAATTCCTGGAGTTGAAATCAGTACTGATATCCGTGATACAGAAGTTCACATTCTCGGATATTTTGTTGATCCAAAGAATAAAGATCTTGAACACTATCTGAATTTCTTCAGAGAAGAAAGATATAAGCGTGCAATACGCATAGTTGACAAACTGAATATTCTTGGTCTGGATATTTCTTTCGATGATGTTCTTGCGATAGCAAAAAATTCAGCTATAGGAAGACCACATATTGCACAAGCTTTACTCGCTAAAGGACAGGTAAAATCTTTCTTTGAAGCATTCTACAAATATATTGGAAATCATGCCCCGGCTTATGAGCGTAAAGTTCATCTATCACCACAAAGTGCTTTTAAAATCATTAGTGACGCCGGTGGTTTATCCTTCATTGCACATCCGGGAAATATGCCCGAAATACTTATCAAAGAATTAATTGATGCCGGAGTTGACGGAATAGAAGTAATTCATCCTTCTCATTCACCCGAGCAGGTTAGATTTTACAGAGGCATTGTAAATGAATATTTTCTGCTTGAATCAGGTGGTTCGGATTTCCACGGCGGCAAAAGAGAAGATGATGAAAATCTGGGGAAATATTATACTTCATTAAAAGTTGTTGATACAATGAGGACAAGACTCGTCAAGAATATTGACTGAGCCGGAGCTATTTTTTAGACTTTCAATCCAGATTATTTTTTATAAGTTTAGTTACTATTAAAAGCAAACAATAAAAGAGGTACGATCAGTTTATTTTTACGCTTAACTCAAAAATCGGGAGAAGGAAAATGAGAATTTTATTTTTTTTGTTAATCGTACCATCTTTAATTATTACAACACCCGCCCAGCAATTTACCAACTGGCAAAATTATACTGCATTAAAAAATGTAAGAGATATAACAATAGCAGATAATAGTTTCTGGAGTGCTGCTAATGGCGGAGCTTTCCAATTTTCAAATTCAACAAACCAGTTTATTACACTTCACAAATCTGAGGGTCTCAAAGGACTTTCTCTATCTTCTGTGATTATTGATAAAGCCGGTAGAACCTGGTTCGGAAGCACCGAAGGAATTATTGATATTTATGATATAAGCACTAATAGTTTTGATGTAATTCTTGACATCTACAATTCAAACCAGATAAATAAAAGAATAAATGATCTGGCTCTGGCCGGTGATACAATAATAGTTTCTTCAGACTTTGGCGTTTCACTGATTAACGCAGACAGTTATCTTTTCTTCGATACATTTTTTAAGTTCGGCACATTTCCTTCGAACACAAGTGTGAATAGTACTTTGAAATCAGGGTTGTTCTATGTTTGCACCGATCAGGGAGTAGCAATTCAGAAGCCCGGAGCAGTAAATCTTTCAGCTCCGGAATCATGGAATGTTTATTCCATCACACAGGGACTTCCTTCAAACAAAGCATTCAAAGCAGGAATTTTCCAAAACAATCTTATTGTTAGTACAGATAAAGGTTTTTCAACATTTGTAAATAATAGCTGGAGTAACTTTATTCCTGAGCTGGCAAACAAAAATATTAGTGATTTTCAAATCAGTGGTGACTCAATTTTAATCCTTTCACAAAATAATATTTATCTTTATTACAATGGTGCACTTAATGTGCTTTACAGTTCCGCTGTTACACTCACAAAGATTGAATTTAAGGAGAACTATGGTATCGTCTGCGCCAGCACTGATGGAACTCTCTATCTTAATACTCAGCTTGAAGCTAATTTCTTATCTCCGAACGCACCTCCGGTAAATCAATTTCCTTCTATGAGTGTTGATGCAAATAACAAACTGTGGTCTGCAAGCGGTAAAGATGTTACCGGAGTTGGATACTATACTTATGAAAATGAGATTTGGAATCACTTTAATACTTCAAACACACCTGAGTTACCAACCAATGCTGTTTACCATACTTACACTTTTGGTTCAACTGCTTACCTGGGTGGCTGGGGTTATGGTTTTCTGGAAGTAAATGGCGATAATAAAAAACTCTTCAACAGAGCAAATTCAGGAATGCAAGGAATACCACAAAATCCTGATTTTCTTGTGATCACTGGTTTTGGTAAAGATTCCCGCAGCAATTTATGGGTTTTAAGTTATTGGGCAGTTGACAGAAATACTCTTTCAATGCGTACGCCCGATAGTGTCTGGTATCATTTCACAATTCCTGCAGCACAAAACAGGATTTTATTAGGTCACGAAAATCTTGCAATTGATCCTTACGATACAAAGTGGTTTAGCTGTTCTGATCCAACAAGATTAGGATTGTTCTATCTTAATGAGAACAAAACTTATACTGATCCATCTGACGATAAATCAGATTATCTAACCACTTCAGATGGTTTAAACACAAACGATATTCGTGATGTTGTTGTTGACAGAAGAGGCGATGTCTGGGTTGCGACAAGTCTTGGTGTAAATATCATCACAAACACAAGTGCGATTCCTTCTTCAGGAA
Organism: Ignavibacteriaceae bacterium; assembly: GCA_013388525.1. The sequence goes on from JACAFA010000204.1 coordinate 15,481, forward strand.
GTTCCTCATTAAGAATATCCAGTGTATTTACTTTACGTCAGCAATCTGTAAATGCAATTGCTGTTGATCCATTAAATCAGAAATGGATTGGCACGAATGAAGGACTGCTTTTGGTAAATTCTGATGGTTCAAGATTACTTACAACTTTCACTGCACAGAACAGCGCTCTTCTTTCAAATACTATAAGAAGTATTGCAATTGATGAGAACAAAGGAATTGTTTATGTCGGGACCGATGAAGGATTAACATCATTTGAAACGCCATACATAAAACCTCTTGAAAGTTTTGATGAACTGTTCGTTTATCCTAATCCTTTCAAACTAAAAAGCGGAACAAATCTTTTAACGATTGATGGACTGATAAGAGATACTAATATTAAAATCCTAACAATTGACGGAATGCTGGTAACTGAATTCTCTTCACCCGGTGGAAGAACTGCTTATTGGGATGGAAAGGATGAAAACGGTGAATTAGTCAGCACAGGAGTTTACATCATCGTTGCGTTTGACACAGAAGGAAACGAAGTTATAAC
>JACAFA010000035.1 GCA_013388525.1 Ignavibacteriaceae bacterium
CAGACATTTTACAAATCAGCTGCGTATCCGGTTACAAAAGGTGCAGTGATTGCATTTACAAAATTTCTTGCAGCATATTGGGGAAATAGAGGTGTTCGTGTGAATACATTATCTCCGGGTGGAGTAAGAGATAATCAGGAGGAATTTTTTGTAAAGAACTATTCGGCAAGAACACCGCTTGGCAGAATGGCTCATCCAACTGATTATAAAGGTGCTCTGATATTTCTTGCAAGTGATGCTTCAGGATATATGACAGGCGCTAACCTCGTAGTGGATGGAGGTTGGACAGCATGGTAATTGTCGTTTCTCATTCCGAACCTCTCTTGCTGTCAGGCAGGTTGGTTTCTGAATTTTCTTTCAAAACGTTAAAGATGCTGAAACAAGTTCAGCATATTTTCTACTGATGGAGGTTGGACAGCATGGTAATAGATATTCAATTGAAACAAAAAAATCTCCATCTTAAAGAGAAACTTGAAAAGATCAGATTAGTTTTGACTGATAACGATGGCGTGCTTACAGATACCGGAGTTTATTATTCTGCAAAAGGTGAAGAGTTAAAGAGATTTTCAATTCGTGACGGAATGGGTATCGAACGAATGAGAAAATACGCAGGCGTTGAAACTATTATAATTACCGGTGAAGAATCCGGTTCAGTTAGAACAAGAGCTGAGAAATTAAAAATCAGGGAGTTTTATCTCGGTGTGAATAAAAAGGAAGAATTACTTCCTGAGATAATGAAAAAGAATGAAGTTGCATTGGACGAAATAGCCTTTGTTGGTGATGATTCAAATGATATTGAAATAATGAAAATGGTAGGATTCAGAGCAACTCCGGCAGACGGTATGAGCTTTATAAAAGAGATTTCAGATTATATATGTGAAAATAAAGGTGGTAACGGTGCCTTCCGGGAAGTTGCTGAATTAATAATTGCATTCAAATCAAAATAACTTTAAATCTTTAAATGAGAGTTTCAAATGAGAGCAATACATTCGGGAAAAATAAATATTGGTGATGGCTACCCGGTTTTTATAATTGCAGAAATCGGTATCAATCATAATGGTTCACTTGAAATAACAAAGAAACTTATTGATGCCGCCAAAGCTGCAGGTTGTAATGCTGTAAAATTTCAAAAACGTACTCCTGAGATTTGTGTCCCGAAAGATCAATGGAATATAGAACGTGATACTCCCTGGGGAAGAATGACGTACATTGATTACAGATATAAAGTTGAATTCGGTAAAGAAGATTATGCAGAGATTGACAGATATTGCAGACAGAAAGAAATTATCTGGTTCGCATCCTGCTGGGATGAGGTAGCAGTGGATTTCATTGAACAATTTGATGTACCTATTTACAAAACGGCTTCAGCATCATTAACAGATAAAGAACTATTGAAGAAACACAGGAACTTAAATAAACCAATTATTGTTTCTACCGGTATGTCAACTATGGATGAGATCGAAGAAGCAGAGAAATTGTTTGACAAAAAAAATATCCTGATTGCACATTCAACTTCTTCATACCCTTGTCCTAATGAGGAATTGAATCTGAAAATGATTACAACTTTAAGAGAAAAATACCCAACCATTCCAATCGGTTATTCGGGACACGAAACAGGTTTAGCTCCAACCTGGGCAGCTGTTTCGTTAGGTGCCTCTTTTGTTGAGCGACATATAACGCTCGACAGAGCTATGTGGGGCAGTGATCAGGCAGCATCAGTTGAACCAAACGGTTTCAACCGATTAGTAAGAAATATTCGCGATATCGAAATTGCACTCGGTGATGGAATTAAAAAAGTTTATCCGAGTGAAATGAATGCAAGAGCAAAATTAAGAAGAGTAAAGTAGAGTTAAGTGACAACTTTTATGTCAAATGTATTTGCAGACATATTGCATTGGATACAGAACTACGTCACAAATATGTCCAATCCAGAATTATATTCAACATTAACGATTATTGGAGCAGCATTCTTCTTTATTATCGCTGAAAGAATTTGGCCTTATACTGAAGGTCAGAAAGTTTTGCGGGAAGGTTTCTTTGATGATCTTGCACTTTACACAATTGCTCAAAGTTACATACTTGGGATTCTGATATTCACTTACATCATAAATTTTATTGATGCTTCAACCGGTCTTTCGAGATTGCAACTATTCAGAGATGTTCCAATCTTGATCCAACTGCTTTTCTTTCTGGTTACTCATGATCTTTACATTTACTGGATGCATCGCTGGCAGCACAATAATAAATACTTATGGCGTATTCACGAAGCACACCATTCACCAAAGAAAGTTGACTGGCTTTCTGGTTCAAGATCTCATGCACTTGAAATCTTGATCAATCAGACAATTGAATTTCTTCCGATAGTTTTATTAGGATCACCGCCAGAGATAATTGCATACAAGGGAGTTATTAGTGCAGTGTGGGGAATGTATATTCACTCAAACTTAAATGTTCATACAGGAAAATTGCAGAGAATAATAAATGGTCCTGAAATGCATCGCTGGCATCACTCGACCGGAAAAGGAAGAAACAGAAACTTCGCAACCAAGTTAGCAATTTGGGATTGGATTTTCGGAACAGCATTCCTCCCTGAAACAAAACCTGTTGAGTACGGGCTTAAGACTTATTTTCCTGAACATTACTTCAAGCAGACTTTATATGCTTTTCGTACTTTCAGGAGATCAAAGAGATCACTTCAGACTGAAACAGATTCTTAAGTTCATCAAAATTTAATAATAATTACTTAAGCATTTCTTAATATTCTGTTAACAGATCAATATTAATTTTGAACAACAAAAACAACGCAGAGATTAGTACTTGTTAATAGCACACATATCCGATCTTCATCTTAACAGCTTCTACAACGATTCTATTTTTAAACTTTCAAACCATCTTTTAAAATATATTTACTCACAGAAGGTTGATCATTTGATCGTAAGTGGAGACATTACTGACAATGCATCGGAAAAAGATTTTGAGATATTCAGAAGAATGCTTAACAGATATGGTTTTCTTAACGGTGAAAAACTTTCGATTGTTCCTGGAAATCATGATATCTTTGGCGGTATTCAAAAAGCCGAAGATATTTTTTCTTTTCCTGAAAGATGCAACTCAGTTAATTACACTAAAGTAGTGAATACTTTTCTCAGCTACTTTCCTGAAGCATTTCACAACTGCTTTTATCTTTCACCAAAAAACTTTTTCCCGTTTGCAAAGGTAATAAATAACACACTTATTGTTGGTCTAAACTCAATTGCCAGATACTCAAAACTTTCAAATCCATTTGGTTCAAATGGTGAAATTGATGCAACTCAATTCGGAGAACTGTTTGAGATATTAAAGAATACTGATAAGGATATCAAGAACAGGATTATTTTAATTCATCACCATTTTAACAAATTAAAAGTTGATTCAAAAAGTACATTTGGCAGCATTTGGGCCGGCATCGAGAAGCAAACAATGAAGCTTCGGGGTAAAAGAAGATTGTTCAATTTGTTCAGGGAGTTTAAAGTTAATTTAGTAATGCACGGTCACATTCATGAATCGAAAGAATATGTTCGTAAGAAAGTGAGATTTATTAATGCCGGAGCAACAGTAAAGAATAATAAATCACTAATCAAAATAAACTTTGTTAACCTTTCAAAGAATGGAATTGATATTGATATCCGTCTGCTTGATTATCCATCACGGTTAAAACCTGAAATTGACAAAAGTTATCAAAAGGATCATTTGAAGCTGGTAAATGCAGC
>JACAFA010000337.1 GCA_013388525.1 Ignavibacteriaceae bacterium
ATCTGCAATTTTAGCCACAACTTTTGCTGTTCGTTCAGCCCCGTTGTGGTAATGGACTTCAACGTGTTCACCTTTAATTGTAAACCAATCCAGTTCAGGATGGAACTCGGTGAATTGGGCATACGATTTCCCAATTAAAAAGAATATTATTGTTGCAAATTTTAAGTACTTCATAGAAAGGAATTGATTTCTCAATAATTGTTAAATTGCTAAATTGTTAAACTGTTGATAGCAATACAGCAATTCAACAATACAACAATTTTCATTTGACAACCGCTATTTTAATTACCGCTTGTTCTGTTTTACCGCAATCGCAGACAGCTTCAATTCGGGCAAGATAAACTCCGCTTTGAATATCACCGACATTCCAAACAGTTTCGTTATCCATTCCACCCTGTGCTTCGTCATTCAACTCTGCAACAAAATCTCCTGCAAGATCAAAAATCTTAATATTTATTTTTGAATCTTCTGCAACGTAGTAACGAATATTCGTCGTTCCTTCATAAACAGGATTCGGATAATTATATGCTCTGCTCGATGGAAAAAATTCGTTTATTCTGTTTGTGTTTTCTGCTGCATCTATGAAAGAAGTGTTCTGCGGATTACCATATTCCTCTGACCAATAAAGTTTTCCTTCAACTGAACTGATTGACCAGGCTGAAAGAACATTCTGGTCATTCAAAACAGCAAGGTTTGTTTTACCATTTGCATTATATAAAATATGTTTTGGAAATCCAACTCCACAAGAAATTGGAAACCCAGATAGAACCTTGCCTGTTCCTCCATCGATTGCAAAAATTCTTCCGTCGATTGTTGTAGTTGTTATTTCAGATTTGGCATCACCTTCAAAATCTGCCGTTAACGATATTCCTAAAAACGTTAATCCTTGAGACAGTGAATATGGAAAATTGTCAGCAAGAAAACCTGAAAAGTTTATGGCGTTGATTTGGGGTACTGTAGTATACAATACATAATTTGTTCCATCGTTTTTTAAATCACCCAATGAGGTATTTATCCCTGAAAGAATATCTCCATCTATATTCTTTAGTGAAAATATCTCGCCATTCTTAACAGTAATTATAGTTTTATCTGAAGACAAGATAGAAATATATTGTCCTTCTTGATCTTTCGTAAGTAGTAATTTAGGAAATTGAGTTCTAGCAAAAGCGACTTGATTACCTAAAGCATCAATTAAGTAACTTTGTTCGCCTGCTCCAGAATTTGTAATTGCGACCCAATACTGATCATTTGCAGCTAATTGGAGTATTCCCTCATCAATACCAGTATCAATAGTTTCTAACAAAATAGGATTACTTCCAGATGAAAAAATCAGAGAATAAATTAAAATTCTTCCATCCTCTGTCCCAATCAAAATAATTTTTTCACCGTTTATGTTTGTACTAATAACAGGTGGCGACGTGAATCTGACTCCAGCATTTACATTTCCAGCAAATTTATTCTGGTCCTCGAAAACTTGAACTTTAAGAATTGAATCCAAGACTCCGACCAAATATTGTAGCCCGTTTAAATAAATTGCTGCCGGTTTTCGATATGAGAAATCAAATACTGAATCAATCAAATCACCCTGTGAATTAAATATGCGGATATCATCATCATAATTTCGTAAACAGAAACCAGATTGTAGTCCATCCTTTAAAATAGTAATATCCACAAAACTATTGGGTAAATATGGAAGGTCTTTTGAAAACAACGGCTTGACCACCGAATCACCAAACTCGACGCTAAAGCTCATCCGGTTATCAATCTCAGAGAAATTCTTTATAGTGATTAAACTGTTTGCACCTGTGTTGGTGAGTGTATTTGGTCGTGTGTCTTTTGCAAAACGGTTTTCAAATAAAGTCGCTGGATTGTCTTTATGCCAGAAGTCTTCTTCGGTTCCTTCACCAATTACTTCATCACCAAATATTGTGAAGAATCTTTCGCCGATATCCTGTACTCCATCTGCTTCTTCAACATCAACTCCGCGTCGGGTTTTATCTGTATTGACTTTATTCTCTTCTATCTTTTCGTTAATAATATTTTCATCTATGTGCCAGATAACAATTCCATTCCCGGGAACTGCCCAGTCAAATTCATCAACATCTATTATAACTCCGGAGAGTGAATCAACATCAAAGCTGAGATAGCCGGTCGTATCGTTGGGAAAAGTTTTCGTGATAACAACATCACCAATTGCATAAGTAATTGTTGAACCATTCTCATAAGCATCCCGAATACGATTTTCTATCAAATAATATTCAGAGGAATTGAGAGGAACTTTGAGGATAACTGTATCGCTGATACTTGCAGCTAAATTTGTTACAAGACTTACATCAGCATTTTGAATATTTAAGGTTACAGGTTCAGCCCAGCCTAATCTTATTTTTTCCCAGGGAGAAGGTTCCGGCGGATAAGTTCCGAGATAAGCGAAAATACTTTGTCCATCCATCAATCCAAATCTTCCAATTGCACTTAAACCAGTTTCAGTATCAAACA
>JACAFA010000230.1 GCA_013388525.1 Ignavibacteriaceae bacterium
GCAATAAGAGAGAAGAATGGATTCATAAAAATTTTGGGAAGAGTTGATGACGTAATTAAAACAGCCGGCAACAGAGTTGGCGGATCTGAAATTGAAAAAGTTTTATTAACTCATCCCTCCGTGAAAGAAGCTGTGGTAGTAAAAAGAGCTGACGAAATTATTGAAAATGCAATTGTTGCTTTTGTTGTTCTCAATAATGCAGAAGGAACACCGCTTTTAAAAGAAGAACTGAGAAATTATATTTCTGAAAGGATAGGTTTACTTGCAAAACCAGACGAACTAATTTTTCTTACTGAGCTGCCTAAATTGGAAAGCGGAAAACCAGATCGAGGCTTTTTACGAGAAAAAGCAAAAGAAGGATTAAAAGAATTAACAGGAGTTGAAGCACTTCATCAAGCTATACTTGAAAAACTCAGAGAGGATTATCAGAAATTATTCCCGGGTAGTTGATTCATTAGAGTCGACCGCAACAAATGTTAGCCACAACAATTCTTAACCTCACTTATAAATATGAGTAAAATAATTAATTGCTGTTTGTTTATTGTTTAATCTTTTCTAATCTTGCGTTGTAATAAGTTCTATTCTTTAACAATAATCTTTGGGAGGCTATTTTGAAAAATCTAATTAGCATTTCTTTGTCCGTACTTTTTGTCTTTCTTTTCGCTACTAATCTTTCGGCTCAACAATGGACCGACGAGCAGAAAGCTGTCTGGGCTGGTGTTGAAGCATACTGGGCAGCAAGTGGATCCAGCAACCCAATGTCGTTTTTGGATTACTTTGATGAATCTTATCAGGGATGGTCATATGAAAATGAAACTCCCGGCGGTAAAAATGAGGCTGTAAAATCTTTAAGTTATTGGTTCACGAAGGGCAAGATGCAGTACTATTTAATTAACCCTGCAAAAATCTGGGTTAATGGCAACTTCGCATATGTTCACTATTATTATACACAGGTTAGTGAAAGTAATGATGGAAAACCAACTACTGAAAGAGGTCGTTGGACTGATATCCTGATGAAGAAAGGCGACAAGTGGATGCTCGTTGGTGATCACGGCGGCGAAATTAAAAGCAACGATTAGTAACATAATTTATTAATAAATGTGGGGCGGAATTCTTCTGCCCCAATTAATTTAAAAATTGGTCTCCTATCATATCTCATTACATATTCTATTAGCAAAAAAAATCCTCAGGCACTTCCGCTTATTACTTAAAAAGTTTTACCTTGCTTGATTATAGTAATTAACAAACAACTATCATAAAAAAGGTATAAAATGAAAAAACTCAACTCCTTGATGTTCGCATTAGCAATAACCCTATTTCTTTCGGCGATTAACTTTTCTCAAACAACACATGATGTAACAGTTCAGAATTTTTCATTTTCACCAGGTGAACTTACTATCAATGTTGGAGATGCAGTCAGATGGACAAATGTTTTCGGTCATCATAACGTTAAGGCAGATGATAACAGTTTTACAAGTGGTGCACCAGCAATAGCACCGTGGGAGTTTACACATACATTTACCGCCGTCGGTTTACATCCTTATTATTGCGAGCCTCACGGCGGCCCCGGTGGTTCAGGAATGGCAGGTGTTGTTGTTGTTCAAAACCCTGTAAGCGTGTCAGATGACGATTTAGTAGCTGATAAGTTTGAACTAATGCAAAACTTTCCCAATCCATTTAATCCATCTACCAGTATAAAATATGCTATAAGTAACGGGCAATTCGTTACTCTAAAAGTTTATGACGTTCTTGGGAATGAAGTCGCTATATTGGTAAATGAAGAAAAGGAACAAGGAGTTTACGATATAACTTTTAATGCAGCAGGATTATCCAGCGGAATGTATTTATACAAATTACAGGCGGGCTCATTCGTTGAGACAAAAAAGATGATACTGCTGCGGTAAGTATTGTTATCAGAATTGTAAAATTTATAAGAGCGATTCATTGAATCACTCTTTAATTTTTCACTTATCATACTTGGCTCCCCTTTTAGTATTATCTATTTTTACTCAACATAAAAACGAGATTTTATTAAATGAGCAACGAACCAAATAAAATTATTTACTCCATGATTAGAGTAAGTAAATTTTATAACAACAAACCAATTCTTAAAGATATTTACCTTTCTTATTTCTACGGAGCTAAGATTGGTGTTATCGGATTAAACGGCTCCGGTAAATCATCACTCTTAAAAATTCTCGCAGGTGTTGATAAAAATTTTAATGGCGAAACAGTTGTTTCTCCCGGTTTTACAATTGGATATCTTGAACAGGAGCCACGGCTTGATGACACAAAAACCGTAAGAGAAATTGTGCAGGAAGGTGTGCAATCTATAGTTGATATCCTTAAAGAGTATGACGAAATAAATGCAAAGTTCGCCGAGCCGATGGATGATGATGAAATGACAAAGCTTCTTGAACGACAGGGTGAAGTCCAGGAAAAAATTGAAGCAATGGGCGGATGGGATCTGGATGCACGGCTTGAAATGGCAATGGATGCTTTGCGATGCCCTCCCCCGGATACTTTGTGCAAGGTTCTTTCCGGCGGAGAAAGACGAAGAGTTGCGCTTTGCAGATTGCTTCTTCAGAAACCGGACATTCTTTTACTTGATGAGCCAACAAATCATCTTGATGCTGAAACAGTTGCGTGGTTAGAGCATCACTTACAAAAATACGAAGGAACTGTAATTGCAGTAACTCACGACAGATATTTTCTTGATAATGTTGCCGGATGGATTCTTGAGCTTGATCGCGGAGAAGGAATTCCATGGAAAGGAAATTATTCTTCATGGCTGGAACAAAAACAGGAAAGATTACGAGTTGAAGAAAAAAGAGAAAGCGAAAGACAGAAAACTTTACAGCGTGAACTTGAGTGGATAAGAATGAGTCCGAAAGCCCGTCACGCAAAATCAAAATCAAGAATCACTTCTTATGAAAAACTTTTAAAAGAAGAAAAGGAAAAAGGTCAGAAAGTGCTCGAGCTTTACATTCCTGTTGCTGAACGACTTGGCGATATTGTAATAGAAACAGAAAATCTCAGTAAAGCATATGGCGATAATATTTTGATTGATGATTTAACATTCTCTATTCCTCCCGGCGCTGTAGTTGGAATTATCGGAGCTAACGGTGCAGGTAAAACAACTTTATTCAGAATGATAACTGGTTCGGAAAAACCTGATTCAGGAAATATTAAAATCGGTTCAACTGTTAAGATGGCTTATGTTGATCAATCGAGAGATGCGCTAAATCCCGAGAAAAGTATCTGGGAATTAATTTCCGGAGGTGAAGATACAATAATGCTTGGCAGCAGACATATAAACTCACGAGCTTATGTTGCACAGTTTAATTTCTCCGGCGCAGATCAACAAAAGAAAGTCAGCATGCTTTCCGGCGGGGAAAGAAACCGTGTTCATCTTGCAATGATGTTGAAGCAAGGTGCAAATGTTCTTCTGCTTGATGAGCCGACGAATGATCTCGATGTAAATACGCTGCGTGCGCTTGAAGAAGGAATTGAAAAATTTGCGGGCTGTGTTTTAGTAATTAGTCACGACAGATGGTTTTTGGATAGAATAGCAACACACATTTTAGCATTTGAAGGTGAAAGCAAAGTAGTCTGGTTTGATGGCAATTACACGGAGTATGAAGAAAAGCGTAAGGAAAGATTAGGTGTGGAAGCTGATCAACCGCATAGAATAAAGTACCGGCATCTGACGAGAGGTTAAAAATTTAATTGATCACCGTCCATTAAAAACCGTGTAAATTAATGCTGGTTTTATGAATGGGGTTGTAAATTTAGGTTTTAATAAAACACATTAATTCTATACTTTGTCAGTGGAAATAAAGAGAATTGAACTAATTAACTTTGATGCAAAACTAATTATAAGGAGAAACATATATGCTCAAAAGTAATTCTTATGAAGGGGGAAGAACAGAAGAAGCTACAGTAATCAGTCGTGGTGTTAAGATTGAGGGAAAGCTGAGCTGCAGCGGAAGTATCAGATTAGATGGTGAAGTGCAGGGTGATATAACCTCGCAAAGCACTGTGATTGTTGGGGAAAATGGAAAAGTTATCGGACAAATTAATGCAGACAGCATAACTATTGGTGGGAAAGTTACCGGTACAATTAAAGCAAAAGAGAAAGTTGTCCTTGAATCAAAAGCAAACCTCAAGGGAGATATCGTCACAAAAATACTTTCAGTTGATGCAGGTGCTGTTTTTAACGGTAATACTAAAATGGGAGATTCGGGAAATTTTGGCTCACCCAACGATACATCCAAACCAGCAGACACTTCAGCAAAATAGTCCATACAGAAAAATTTTATTTACAATAATAAAGGGCGAGTCATCAACTCGCCCTTACTTTTTGTGAACGGTTTATTTCTTAATTCGCTTTTTATATTTTAGTTGTTACTTCTAAAGCGTGTGCAATTTTTTCATTATTTGATTTGGAAGATTTATTGTTCTTCAGAAGCGCCTGGAAGTAAAATACAGCCTTTTCTTTATCGCCGATAATTTCAGCAGATTTTCCGGCACCAAAGAGTACGTTTAGCCTGTTTGGATTTTTTTCAAGTGTTAGTTCATATTGTTCCAATGCTTCTTTAGGCTTGTTCATTTCAAGAAGCAGATCCCCCAGCATTTCTCTCGCTGGAAGCAACTGACCCGGTGTTACGGGGTTTTTTTTCTGATGCATCTTCAAGATCTGCAGCAGCAATCATCATCACTAAAGATTTTTCCATTTCTTTCTGTGCAAAGAGTTCCCATGCTTTTACAACTTTCTTTTGTATTTCAATTTGATTTTGCATCCTTGTGAATAAATTAAGAATCAAGCAGGGTTCAATCCAAATCAAACAACAAAGTATTTATGTTCTGAAATGATTTTTCGGTCAAATTAAAATTGTAGAATTCTCACTAACCTAAGTGAACAATCTTTCAAACCCGGGATATGGTTTAAGAGGCAGCAACTCAAACTCAATGAGCTTATACTTTACAAACGGAAGTTTGCTTAATGCTTTTTGTGCGGCTTGTTTAGTTTTTACCTCAAGAACAAGTACGGCTAATTTTTTTTCTTTCCTGAAATAAAACTCACGAACAATTCCTTCAAGATATAATTGCCACAGAGCTTTTGCCTCAGCTTTGGCAAACTTCCTGAAAGCTAAAGTACTTACCGTACTATTTTCTTTTTCTAAAGCAATGATTTTCATAATGTTCTCTTTACGGTTTTACTTTTTAAATTTCAGCAATACTTTTTAGTCCGAATATTTTAACTTTTTTCTCTTTCCCCTTCAGTTGTAATTCGCCAACAAAATCAGATCGAAGGTACTCCGGCACTTCAACATTCTGGAGCATATACTCGCTTATTAAAAACTTCTGATTATGTTTATTACATTCTTCTTGTATTCGTGCTGTTGTGTTAATTACATCGCCATGGTAAACAATTTCTTTTTTTATTGTTCCTATCCAGGTTACAGAAACCTGTCCAGCGTGCAATGCCGCCTTGAACTCGGGCTGAACTCCGTATTTTTTCAAATACTTTTCTTTATTCCACTCTATAGAAGTCAGAATATCAAAAAAGCAATTGATACAGCGTGCGTGTTTTAGTCCAGTCTTGAAATTCCATGTCAAAATTATTTCATCGCCGATGTATTGATAGATTTCTGCTTTTGACATGAGAATTGCGCCGGTCATATCGTGGAAGTAGTCAATCAGAAACGAGCTGTATTTTGTATTGCCAAGTTTTTCCGCTGTTGCCGTTGATGATTTCAAGTCAATAAAAAGAAAAATTTTATTTACTTCTTCAGGGAGATGATACCTTCCCGTAACATATTTTAATAAATCTCCAGGTCTGTGCAGCCTTCTTATTTGAAGAAACGCAATTGAAACAACTGAGACGATTGCAATTATGGTAAGATCGCGGGGAAAATTTTGTCTATAAACTGCAGCATAAATAGATTCACTGAAAGATAAATCCCTTGTTAAAAAATTGCTTGCAGAATTAATTAGCAGTTCGTGAAATGCAATAACTAAAGAATAAACAATTGTTCGGAACAGTAGAAGAAAGAAATAAGATTTGCGCCTGAATTTTTCTAAAAACAAAAACTCCTCACAAAGTCCGATTGAAGTTCCAACAAGAAAGCCGATAAATAAACCTCTGAAAGTTGGTCCGGCAGCATCAATCTCATCTATGTAATGAAGAAGAAAACCGATTACCGTTCCGGCAATGGTTCCCATAATAGTGTAAATTAAAACGTGATGTAGTTTATAGTTTCTCGTTAAGAACATTTCTAATTAATTATGCAGATGATTGAAGACTACGCCTAATGAACAGATAACTGTTCAGGAAACTTAGTTAAAAATATATATTAGTTGCACAGATTTTTGATGAGCGGATTGTGTCTTTGATAAATGAGCATTACTTTATGATTCTGCCGCTGATGAGCGGTGCAGTAAGATTGTTAATCAGCACCATCACCCACAACCTCCCGTTTAACAAATTGTAGTCAGCAAAAAGTTTTGGCCACGGGTGACCCATCACATAATGCCCGAAAACAAACTCAAAAATTACGGTGATAACAACCCAGAAAAATCCAATTCCTAAAAGAGTTTTAACATCTTTTATTTTCAACTTCCGAATGAACAAATAGATGATTATAAATTGAACAATCAGGTAAAGAATTGTTCCAAGTTGATGTGCTGTTTGTTCTCCAAATTGTGGAAGGAGAGGACTTACTCTGAATGTTGCAACTAAAATTGCACTAACTGCAAGAATGAACCAGATGGCGAAAGATTTTAAATAAAGCATATTTAATATTGTCCTATCTCCTGTCCAACCAATCTAAAAGCCCATTTATAAAAGTAAGCGGATGCGGCGGGCAGCCGGGAATGTATAAATCAATTTTATTTTCTTCTAGAAATTTTCTTTGAATCGTTTTTGAGTTTTGAAATATTCCACCACTGATTGTACAAGCACCAAACAGAATTATTATTTTAGGATTTGGAACAGCTTCGAAACAAATCTCTGTTGCATTTGCCATATTCTGTGTGATTGGTCCGGTTATTACAACACCATCAGCGTGCCGAGGTGATGCGACAAATTCAATTCCATATCTACCCATATCGAAATTAACATTGCTTAAAGCATTCAATTCAAGCTCGCATCCGTTACAGCCGCCAGCAGAAATTTGTCTAAGCTTTAATGATTTGCCAAAATATTTTCTGATTTTATCTGAGGCAATTTCTGGTTTAATAGTTTTTGTTTCTTTGGTGATGATTAATTTATCTCTGCTATCAACAGAAGTATGATAATCATTTGTGAAATGAATAATCTTTTCCGGACAAACTTCCTCGCATAGCGGACAGAAGACACACAAACCTAAATCAATCTGTACCGGATTTAATTTTATTGCGCGGGTTGGACAAACTTCTGCGCATTTGTTGCAGCCGCTTGCACATTCTTTATCATCAATTGTTGGCAATACACGAAAGAGGGGAGGTAGTTTTGCATTCCTCACATCGTGAATAATTGCATCGCCTTGTAGTAATCTTATTTTTATTGCTTCGTTCATAGTGATTCTTTATTCCTATTTGTCATTCCCGTGCAAATGGGAATCTATTCTTTTGCGTTTTTGTGGATTCCTGCTTTCGTAGGAAAGACAAGAAAAATTATTACAAGTCATGTCCGGCATACGATAAATCAAAACTCTTATTGCACAACGGAAAATCTGATATAGCAGTTTTTCTCAGAGCCAGACTTAATCCATACCAATTATTAAATGATGGATCTTTCACTTTATACTGAATTAAATTTCCATTGCCATCAGTCATTGCGATGTGGACTATTTCTCCGCGCCATCCTTCAACAATAGAAACAACTCCGGAATTATTTTTCAATTCACCGACTTCAGATTTTATCTCGCCGTTTGGAAGATTATCCAACTGATCAAAAATAAATTTAAGTGATTCATCAATTTCTAAAGCACGTAATCTTGCACGGGCAAAAACATCACCACTTGAAAGTGTAATCATTGAAACAGGATTATAACGATATGCACTGTAAGGAAAACTAATTCGTGCATCTTCTTCAAGTCCACAAGCTCGCGCAGCTAAACCTACCAAACCAACACTTTGTGCAAGTTCCTTGCTGACTGTTCCGGTATCTTCAAATCTTGTAAGAACACCAACAGAAGAAAAAAGATAACTGTTAATTTCTGCTACATCGTTACGAATTACTTCAAGATTTTTTTTCATCGAATTTATTATTTCATCGTTTAAGTCAAACCGAACTCCACCATAAACAAATAATCCGCGACCGAAACGA
>JACAFA010000040.1 GCA_013388525.1 Ignavibacteriaceae bacterium
CCGCAGGACACGGCAAAAGAATTAAATCCCAGCGCTCAAAAATGCTTCACACAATCTGGGGAATACCAACTGTTGAGCGTGTACACAATGCATGCACAAAAGCAGTAAAAGGAATTAACTCAATTGTTGTTGTAGGGATAAAAGCTCTTGATTTATTAAGTGTTCTGGGTAAAAGAACTAACACAGTTTATGCATATCAGGAAGAACAAAACGGAACCGGTCACGCTGTTCAGGTAGCTCTGAAAAAACTCAGGAAATTTTCTGAAGATGGGATTATTTATGTGCTTCCCGGTGATATGGGATTGATTGATGCTGAAACTCTTTCATGCTTCAGAAAAAGTTTTGTTGAATCTCAGGCAGACATGATCGTGCTTACCGGGATATTTAATGGTGACCCGAAAGAAAATAGTTACGGAAGGATAATAAGAGTTACTGCTAAAGATGTAAAAGGAAAGCGATCAGGAAGTGATGAAGGAAAAGTGATAGAAATACTTGAGTATAAAGATATTCTCGCTCTTGCTGATGATAAACCATATCTTACCAATTACAAAGGGAGAGTTTATTCTTTCACCAAAGAAGAATTGATTAACAACAATGAATACAACTCGGGTGTTTTTGCTTTCCGTTACAGCAAGCTGAAAGAGTTAATTGGTAAGCTGAAAAGTGAAAACGTTCAGAATGAAATTTATCTGACCGATCTTATTTCGTTGTTCAATGAAAAGAGTTACTCGGTCGCTGCAGTTAGTCCGGAAAAGAATTATGTTGTTATGGGTTTTAACAACAAGTCTGTTCTGAAAGAAATGGAAGCGATTGCGAGGAAAAATGTTTATGAAAAACTTAAAGACATTATTGAAATAGAAGATCGTGATGATTTCTTCATCCACGAAAAAGTTGTTGATAATATTTTAATGGCTGATAAAAAGTATGCTGCTCTTGATGTTATAGTTGGAAAAGGTGTTCATATCGGAAAAGATGTTGATCTCAATTTCAATCTTCAGCTTGGTAAAAATGTTTTTGTTGACGGCAAAGTTGTATTTGGTAAAAATGTTTCCGTAAGTCAGAATGTGCATCTCTCCTGCTATCCCGGGCAAACAATGAAAATCGGAAACGATGTTCAAATTCTCTGGGGAGATATTATTAAAGGCAATATTGTTATCGGTGACGGTTCACGTATTGAATCCAGCGTTAATATGACCGGCAGCAATGAATTCCCTTTGCGGATTGGAAAGAATGTTTTAATTAAAGGCACCTCTTACATTTTCGGTTCGAAGATAGCTGACAATCTTATTATCGAGCACAGCATACTTGTAAAGAAGAAAGTCCGTGCGGTGAAAGATAAAAAAGGGAAAATACAGCCTGTCAGATATTTTGTTCCGGAGAGTGAGGGGGAAACATCAATTCAAAATTTATAAAAAAAGCTCTTCAACAGAAGAGCTTTTCTTTTTATAAAATATTTTTTAGTGATTTATTTAGCCGCAGTTTTAGCAGTTTGTAATTTATTAAGATGCCGGGTTATCATCGCTTTTTTCCTCGAAGCTGTGTTCTGTTTAATTAAGCCTTTTGTGGTTCCTTTATCAAGAATACTAACAGCTTCTTTGTAGAGTTTTTCTGCTTCTTCTTTACTGGTCGTAGCCAATACCTTTTTAACGCTTGACTTTATCCTCGTTGTACCTTGCTGATTAATTACTCTTTTTCTATCGTTAGTTCTTATTCTTTTCTTTGCCGATTTATGAGTTGCCATTAAGTGTAAATCCTTTTTATTTAACTATAATTAACTTCTTTTTATCAAAATTTGAGTGCCAAATATAGGCTATATGGGGTTTGAAATCAACCTTAGCTGGGGTAACTTTTGCGGGCAAAATCTTTTAATTTCAGCCCTGAACTTGTTTCAGGGTCTTTTGTATAACAGATAGGATATTGAGATCCCGAAATAAATTCGGGATTAAGAAACATGCTCAAAATCAACGAAATATATCATTCAATTCAGGGAGAAAGCACTCACGCGGGAAGACCTTGTGTTTTTGTCCGGCTGACTTACTGCAACCTTCGCTGCACTTATTGCGATACTGAATATGCTTTCTATGATGGAAAAGATTTGTCAGTTCAGCAGGTAATTGATGAAGTTAAAAAATATAATTGCAAGCTGGTCGAAATAACCGGTGGCGAGCCACTAGTTCAAATGAATGAATGCCTTGAGTTGATGAAAACTCTATGTGGACTCGGATACGAAGTAATGATTGAAACCGGAGGAAGTCTTCCGATAAAAGAAATTGATCCGGGCGTAAAAATAATTTTGGATTTGAAATGTCCATCAAGCGGAATGGAAAAGAAAAATCTCTATGAAAATTTGAAATATCTCAAATCGACCGACGAGCTTAAATTTGTAATTGGAAATCGCGAAGATTACAATTGGTCAGTTGAACAGATTAGAAAATATAACTTGAGTGGAAAATGCATAATATTATTTTCAGTTGTCTTTGGTGAACTTGAACCTGTTCAATTAGTCAATTGGATATTAGAAGATAAACTTGATGTGAGATTTCAGCTTCAGATGCATAAATATATCTGGCATCCTGAAACAAAAGGAGTGTAGTAATATTTGTGTGTCATTCTGAATGGAGCGAGGCGGAATGAAGAATCTACGTTTCACTTAATAGATACTCTTCGCTTTGCTCAGAGTGACTAAAACAATCTTGACAACCAAATAACAATTTATCAAATCAAAAAGTAAATTAAGAAGACAATCGATAATGAAAATCGCAAAAGAATTCAGCTGGGAAATGGGACACAGACTTCCCGAACATTTCGGGCAGTGCAAAAACATTCACGGACATTCGTACAAAATGCTTGTTGAGTTTGATGGTGAACTCGATAAGCAGGGGATGATAATTGATTACTACGATGTTGAGAAGATTATTAATCCGATCATCGAGAAACTTGATCATGCTTTTATGGTTAATAAAGATGATAAAGTTGTTCTCGAGTTTTTAGAAAAGATGAACTCAAAGAAAATTATTGTGGATTTTCAATCAACAGCAGAGAATATATGCCTTTACCTGCTTAACGAAATTGAGAAAGCATCATTACCGGAAAATGTGAATGAAATAAAAGTCCGTGTGTATGAAACATCTCAAGATTATGCGGAAGAGAAACTGACATTAAGATGATCACATCGTTATAAAATCTTCAATGACCACCACCGCTGTAATTATATTTGTTATAACTTTTCTCGGGATAATTTATACCCGTCTTCCTAAAGTAAATATTGACCGTCCTTCCGCAGCATTCTTCGGTGCTGTTGCAATGATATTATTCGGAGTTCTGACATTTGAAGAAGCTGTTCAGGCAATTGACTTTAACACAATTGCGCTTCTGCTTGGAATGATGATTGTTATTGCAGTGCTTGAGATGGATGGCTTTTTTACTTTCATAGCAGAAAAAACCATTTCACTTTCTAAAAGTCGAAATCAGCTTTTAATTATCATTGTTTTTGTTACTGGAATTGCAAGTGCATTTCTCGTGAATGATGCAGTTGTTTTGTTGTTCACTCCGGTAATTATTCAAATCTGTCGCTCAGCAAAGCTGAACCCTATTCCGTATTTAATTGCAGAGATTCTGTCTTCAAATATTGGCAGTGCAATGACTATCACAGGTAATCCTCAAAATATTTTAATCGGAATGCAGTCGGGAATTCCGTACACTTTTTTCTTGCTTCATCTTCTCCCAATATCGTTAGTTGGAATGTTCTTGATTGTTGTGGTAACCAAACTCTTTTTCAGAAGAGAATTTAACAGCAATATTCATCTTGTATTTCAGGAAGATGAATTCAACTATAATTTTCAATCAATGAAATTTTCTGTGCCAATTTTTCTTGTAATTGTAATACTTTTTTTCTTTCACCACACATTAGATTTGTCCATCCCGCTTATTGCTTTAGCTGGTGCTTCATTGATATTAATTTTTGGAAAGATAAAACCTTCAAAAGTTATCAAAGAAGTTGATTGGGTCTTATTACTGTTTTTTGCCGGACTTTTTATTGTTGTTCACGGAATTGAAAAAGTTGGAGTTCTGAATCGGTTTATCGAAAACACTCCAATCAGCAATAATTTGGAAGGAATAGTTAGTC
>JACAFA010000224.1 GCA_013388525.1 Ignavibacteriaceae bacterium
GCAATAACGGAATATCTTCATGATAATAAAGACGTTGCCGCTAAAACTCTTTTTGCAACTCACTATCACGAGCTGAATGAAATGGCTGATCTGTTTCCCAAAATTAAAAATTATAAAGTCGAAGTCCGTGAGTATGATGACAAAGTTATCTTTCTTCACAAAGTAAATCCCGGTCGTGCTGATCACAGTTACGGAATACAGGTTGCACAAATGGCTGGACTACCGGCATTCGTAACAAATCGTGCTAAAGAAATTCTCCGCAATCTCGAAAGCAAAGAATTAACTCCTTATGAATTGAAGAAAGAAAAGCTTAGAAAACTTCAGATACCCGAAAACCAGATGAGCATATTTGAATTCCAGGATGATAAGCTGAGAGGAGAGATAACAGACATTGAAATTGAAAAGCTTACTCCGCTCGAAGCATTGAATAAATTGAATGAACTAAAAAAGAAAGTAAAAAAAGAAGGACCTTCGTCAGATGCTTAGTAGAAAAAGTTTAAGAATCAGTGTGATGTTATTTCTTTCCCTGTTAGTTTCAGAAGCGTGTAAAGAAAAGCGTGTTGATGATCCTGAGATGAAAAATTATATCGAAACTATTATTAAAGAAAGAAAAGAGAAAGATTATAGTTTTCAGTTTGATTTAAACTCTCCGTTTAATCGTGATACAACAGCAAAATTTAAACCTTTAAGATATTATGAACCGAATCCGGATTTCATTTTCAAATCCAAACTTATCAGATATGATGTTCAGGATACTGTTGCAATCTTGGGAACCAGAGGGGAAACCAGACCAGCAATTCTGATAGGTTATCTTGAGCTTAGGAAAGATGATAAAGTTCACAAGATAAATGTATATAAAAGTTTCAGCAGAACAGGTGAACCATACTACAGCATCTGGTTCACGGACAGAACAACAGGAAAAGAAACTTACGGTGTAGGCAGGTATCTTGATTTTGAATTGAATGATGATCCTGAATTCGTCTACACAATAGATTTTAACAGAGCATTCAATCCATACTGTGCTTATTCATCTTTGTTTACCTGTCCGATTCCCAGAGTTGAGGATTACATTGATATGGATATTGAAGCTGGTGAGAAAAATTTTCATTAAACAATTCAAAATATCATTCGGATGTTTTCAACTTCATGGCATTGCATTTTGAATTTATACTGAAGTGAAAATCCTATATTTTCAACTTTCAAAAAACTAAACAAACTATTACTATGACAAAAAATTATTTCCGATTGTTTCTGCTGTCGCTGATAATTCTAACTGCCGGTTCATTTCTGTTTTCGCAGGAACTTCCCGGAACAAAAGTAATTAAAACTTATTACCCGAACGGGGTTGTTAAAACAGAAGGTCAGTACTGGTATGATAAATTAGATGGTTATTACAAAGAATATTATCCTAACGGGAAATTGTGGAAGGATTGGAAATTTAGTAATGGCAAAGAACACGGCTTATCAACATGGTATTTTGAAGATGGTAAAGTAAGTATCGAATGGAATTATAACGATGGAATTAAAGAAGGAATTTCAAGATGGTATTATGAAAGCGGTGAACTCTGGGCTGAACAAAACTATTCTAACGGTGTTCTCCAGGGAATTACGTATACTTATTACAAAACAGGAGAACTTCAGGGTGAGTGGCGTTATGTTGACGGCTTACTTCAGGGAATATCAAGAACATATTATAAAACCGGTGAAGTGGAAGTAGAGCGTACTTTTATTGATGGTAAACAAAACGGAAAAATTTATATATATCACGAAAATAAAATGCTCGCCGTCGAAGCTAATTTTATAAATGACAGAATTGAAGGAACAGTAAAACTTTATGATATGGCAGGTAATCTCAGAGTTAAAGACGAATATCTTAATGATGAACTTCTCAACCGTGAAAGATTTGATTACCAGGGCAAGTTTGAATCTAAAGAACAACTGCTGAAAAATTATTCTGATGCCGGAACTTTACTTAATGAAACTTTTATTAAAGACGGAGTGAAACAGGAAGTTGCAAGAACTTATTATGATTCAGGATTTTTGAAGGAAGAAATTCCTTATAAGGATGGAGTTATTGATGGTGTTTATATTACTTATTATGAAAGTGGAATTGTAAAATCCAGAGCCGATTACATCAACGGTGAGCAAAAGGGAATGATTAAAGAATATTATCCGGATGGACATCTGAAACTTGAAACTGTTATCAAAGACGGAAAAAAGAATGGTCTGGTGGTTAACTATTATGAAGATGGTTCCCTAAAATCAATGGGAAATTATGTTGATGATATTCTTGAAGGCGAATTTAAAGAATATCACAAAAATGGATTACTAAAATCTGAAGCAAACTATGTGAATGGCGAAATTGAAGGGAAGAAAAATACTTACTACGATAACGGTGCATTTCAGATGGTGGAAAATTACTATAAAGGAAAATTGGATTCATATAAAAGGATTTACTTCCCCAATGGTGTTCTTCAAAAAGAAGAATACTATAAAAATGGTAAAATGCTTCAGACCAAAGTTTTTGATGAAAATGGACTAATGGTTTATTCTTCTGGTTACTAAGAATTTACATTAAAGTATTTTTCCAAAATTCATTTCTTTTGACTGCCCTGTTTTTATGCTGAAGTAAATTCATTAATTTTAAAATAAAGATTAAAGGTAATTATGAGCAGCAAATTCACTATCGGATTAATTCAAACAGCATTTAGTAAAGACACTTCAGAAAATCTTAAGAAAGCTGTCAAATGGATTGAAGATGCCTCCAGATCAGGTGCTCAGATTATCTGTCTTCCGGAACTTTTTAGATCACAATACTTTTGTCAAAAGGAAGATATCGGAAACTTCAAACTTGCAGAACCAATTCCCGGTCCTTCGACCGATGTAATTTCTGAAGTAGCAAAGAAGAATAAAGTTAGTGTTGTTGTCCCTCTGTTTGAAAAAAGATCTTCCGGTGTTTACCACAATAGTCTGGTGGTGATTGATAGTGATGGAAAAATTCTTGGCACTTACAGAAAAATGCACATTCCTGATGATCCGGGTTTTTATGAGAAATATTATTTCGCTCCCGGAGATCTTGGCTACAAAAATTTTCAAACTTCTTTTGGAAAAATCGGTACGCTGATTTGCTGGGATCAATGGTATCC
>JACAFA010000240.1 GCA_013388525.1 Ignavibacteriaceae bacterium
CTTTTTCCCATAGGAACATTCGAAATTTCTTTGTAGCGGTAACCAGAACTACAAAAGCAATTTTCTTGTCCACAGTTCATATAATAACATTTACCAAACGGATAATGGATACCATCGACAATTAAATCTGTTCTACTATTTCCGCAAACTATGGAATATGAATATATTTCTTCGCGAACTTTTCCATAAAAAGGCATCCTAAGCCATAAACTATCAGGGCTTGCACTTTCAGGTTCCTGCATTTCAAACTTTTCTGCATCAAGAGCAATTTAATCTTTTATTACAACTTGCGAATAAATGTTCAAGTTAAATGCCACAAAAATTAATAGCGTTATTCTTTTAAACATAGCAAAACCCTTTGAAATAGATATAACACAGTTAAGCCTGGAACGCACTTAAGGAAGGAGGTTGAAGATAATCTGTTGAGGTACATTTTCTGTTACCTTGAATAGATTAATAAATTGTTTTATTACCTGTAGAAATTAGGTAAAAAAAAATGAAAGTCAAGCAGTAAAGTCAAATCTTTTTCTAATGAATTTAGTTGGCTGACAACAATTAATAAAAAAAATCGCAATTCCTTTACTTTAAGAATTGCGATTTCAATTTAAGATTGCTTCGTCCCGCTAAGGCGGGATTCGCAATGACATTCTTTAAACGTCGTAGTACATTCCAAACTCAAACGGATGAGGTTGAAGTGCCATTGGTTTAATTTCTTTTTCGATCTTGTATTTAATCCAGGTTTCAATCACATCTTCTGTAAAGACATCGCCCTTTAATAAATACTCGTGATCGTTTGCAAGAGCTTTTATTGCTTCATTCAAACTGCCCGGAGTAGAAGGAACATTCTTTAATTCTTCCGGAGGCATATCATAAATATCTTTATCAAGCGGTTCGCCCGGATCAATACGATTTATTATTCCATCCAGACCAGCCATCAGCATCGCAGAGAATGCAAGATATGGATTTGCAGAAGGATCGGGACAACGAAACTCAACTCGCTTTGCCTTCGGACTTGTTGAATACATAGGAATTCTAACTGCAGCACTTCTGTTTCTTTGTGAGTAAGCAAGATTAACCGGAGCTTCAAATCCAGGGACTAATCTTTTATAAGAGTTGGTTGTTGGATTTGCAAAAGCACAAAGCGAAGCTGCGTGTTTCAACAATCCACCAATGAAATAAAGTGCATCATCACTCAAACCTGCATAACCGGGTCCGGCAAAAAGTGGTTTTCCTTTTTTCCACAAACTTGTATGAACATGCATTCCGCTTCCATTATCACCTTGAATTGGTTTGGGCATATAGGTAACAGTTTTATTCCATTTTTTCGCAGTGTTCTTCACGATATACTTGAACATTAAAAGCTGATCAGCGGATTTAACAAGTGGTGCAAAACGCAAATCAATTTCGCACTGACCTCCGCTTGCTACTTCGTGATGCTGTGCCTCAACATCAATTCCGCAATTCATTAGATTTACGACCATATCATTTCTTAAATCCATTAAAGCGTCAGTTGGCGGAACGGGGAAATAACCCTCTTTGTATCTTGGCTTGTAACCAAGATTTGGACTCTCTTCTCTTCCTGAATTCCATCTTCCTTCAATTGAATCAACGTGATAAAAACTTCCGTTAGGTTTTGAATCAAATCTCACATCATCGAAAATAAAAAATTCAGCTTCGGGCCCATAATAAACTGTGTCTGCAATACCGGTTGATTTCAGATGCGCTTCAGCTTTCTGAGCAATGTTTCTCGGGCAGCGCGAATATTTTTCTTTCGTTGCGGGTTCATAAACATCACATATTAAACTTGCAGTTGGTGATTCGATAAATGGATCAAGAAATAAAGTTTCGGGATCAGGAATAATCAACATATCACTTTCGTTTATAGCTTTCCAGCCTCTAATTGATGAACCGTCAAATCCATATCCATCAACAAAAGAGTCTGCATCAAACTGTGTAACCGGAACAGTAAAATGCTGCCACTGCCCGGGGAAGTCCATAAATTTTAAATCAATAAATTTGATTTTCTTTGTCTTGATAAAGCTGAGCACATTTTCAATCGCGCTCGGAGATTTTGCCATGTTATTTTTCCTTTTTATTGTGTTTAAATATTAATTGATGTTGTTTCTTTAATTGTTGATAGCACATAAGTTGTTTTTGTCCCTGTAACACCGGGCCAGGTTTGAACTTCGCTAAGAAGTTTTTCCAACGCTGCAGTATTTTTAACAAGCACTTTCAAAAGATGTGAACCTTCACCAAGAACCGAATGACATTCAAGAATATTTGGGTGCTTGTCAACTTGTTTTATCAAATCTTTGTAATGTTTTGATGAATCCATCATAACCAGAATAAATGCAAGTATATCATAACCAAAAACCTGTTTGTTGACTTTAGTATAATAACCTTCAATGATTTTATTATCTTCAAGTTTCTTCAACCTTTCACTTACGGATGGAACAGAGAGTCCAACTTGTTCAGCCAGTTCATTTCGTTTTGTTCTCCCGTTTTGCTGAAGAGTTTGAAGAATTTTAATATCTGAATCGTCAAGCATATAGAATTTGTTTTAATATGATATAATTGGCAGCAAAAATATAATTTTGATACATCTCTTCCAAATAAAATAAGGTGTAATTGTTTATTAACCTTAAAATTTTAGGGAATATTGGTTTATTATAATATTTATTTAGAAATAATACTCACTTAGGTTAACTAATATTATGCCAGTTGGGAATTTTATGCTGGTTCAACAATGATTATTATCTGGATATAGTGAACAGGTAGGAATTTCAGAGAAGAATATTGCAATTATCAGGATTCATTCAGAATGAATATCATCTTCAATACTTTTCTTCGCTTTTTTCTTTTCGGATTTTCTGTCGTAAGACTTTTTATCCTTCTCAACCTTGGGTGGTTTTTGAGGAACAGGAATCCGTTTCCTTTTCTTTTTAACTATGATTTTACTTTTCATAAAAAATTATATTCGTGAATTAGTGGCTTTCTTTTTTGCCACGAATGCACGAATTAAAATATCGCATAAATAAATGGAGCTAAGGCAGAACCTTGAGTCAAAATAATTAATCCACCAAGCAGAAGAAGTAAAATTAAAATCGGTGCAAGCCACCATTTTTTTCTAACCTTAAGAAAATCCCACAGTTCAGATAGTATTGAAAGTTTGCTCATTTTTATTTCCTTGATATTCCATTCCGAACTTGTTTCGGAATCTTTTTAGTAATTATAAAAGTACGCTGTTATAAGTCAAGATCCTGAAACCTGCCTACTGCAGTCAGGCAAGTTCAGCATAAATATTCAAAATTGTCTTTCGTAATCTATTGGTTTTTTTTGAACGATTGTACGTTTTTCCCAATAAGTTTTAGCTGATTTATCATAATTCAAAATCATAAACTTTTTGCCAACAAGTTTAGCTAAAATTCCGATTGGTGTTAATACAAGATAAAATAAAATTGTTAAAATTACTCTGGACATAATGAAGCCCAGAACTATTGCCAAACTCATCCAGATTCTGTTTAATGGTTTAAGAATCTTTGGAAGTACAGCACCAAATAAAAATAATAGTCCACCGATAATTGCGAAGAAAATTGCTGATGGTTTTTCAAAATAAAATAATAACAGACCAATTGCCAGAAGCACTCCACCGACAGTCAGACCAAATTTCCGGAGATCTCTTTCAGATTCTTTTATGTGTTTGAATTCTTCTTTAAACATTACTAATCCAGCGCAAATTCTTTTTTCCAGTCAGTATCTTTTTCCAGTGGTTTCTGATCTTCTTTTGCAAGAAGATAATTTCCAAGAACCAGGTAATCGATATTCGTTCTCATAAAACATTTATACGCATCTGCAGGAGTGCAAACAATTGGTTCTCCTCTCACATTAAATGAGGTATTTATGATAACTGCACAACCGGTATCTTTCTCAAACTGTTCAATAAGTTTATAGTATCTTGGATTGGATTCTTTGTGAACTGTTTGAAGTCTTGCAGAATAATCAACGTGAGTAATTGCAGGGATATCGGAACGAACAACATTTAGCTTGTCAATTCCCCAAAGCTTTTCCTCTTCATCTGTCATTTTAATTCTGCGTTCTTTTTTTACATCAGCAACCTGAAGCATATACGGGCTTTCTTTTTCAAACTCAAAGTAATCACTAACTTTCTCATAAAGCACTGATGGAGCAAATGGTCTGAATCCTTCTCTGAATTTTATTTTTATATTCATCAATGCCTGCATCTTAGGCGAACGTGCATCACCAATTATTGAACGGGCACCGAGTGCGCGTGGACCAAATTCCATCCTTCCATCAAACCAGCCGATGACTTTTTCTTCAGCGATAAGTTTTGAAACTGTTTTAATTAGTTCATCCTCATCTAATTTCCGGGCAGGATAATTATTTCTCTGAATGAATGAATAAATTTCATCATCACTGAACTCCGGTCCGAGATATGAGCCTTTCTGTGAATCAGATTTGTCATCTGTAATTCTTGGATTTCCGAGATAACAGTGCCATCCGACAAGAGCGGCACCCAATGCACCGCCAGCATCACCAGCAGCAGGTTGAATCCAGATATTTTCGAAAGGACCTTCACGTAGAAGTTTTCCATTCGCTACACAGTTTAAAGCAACTCCTCCTGCTAGTACTAAATTTTTCATTCCGGTTTCTTTATAAACGTGATTTCCCATCTTTAAAACTATTTCTTCTGTAACTTCCTGAAGTGATCTGGCAATATCCATATCCTTTTGTGTAAGATTTGTTTCAGGAACTCTAGGAGGTCCGCCAAAAAGTTTGTCGAACTTACTATTGGTCATCGTCAAGCCCTGACAGTAATTGAAGTAATTTATGTTCATTCTGAATGAACCATCATCTTTAACGTCTATCAGATGATCATAAATTAATTTTTTATAATTTGGTGCTCCGTACGGTGCAAGTCCCATCACTTTGTATTCGCCTGAGTTAACTTTAAACCCGGTATAATATGTAAATGCGGAATATAAAAGTCCCAGTGAATGAGGAAATTTAATTTCTGCCCAAAGCTCAATTAAATTATCTCTGCCAATACCATAACTGCTGGTTGTCCACTCACCTACTCCATCCATTGTGAGAATTGCAGCCTCTTTATATGGTGATGGAAAGAATGCTGATGCAGCATGAGATTCGTGATGTTCAGGAAAAATTATTTTGCCATCATAACCAAGCTCGTTCTTTATCAATTCTTTCATCCATAACTTCTCTTTTATCCATAAAGGCATTGCTTTGATGAAGGATTTAATACCAACCGGTGCGAAAGTAAGATAAGTTTCAAGAAGGCGTTCGAATTTCAGAAACGGTTTGTCATAAAATGCAACTAGATCAAGTTCAGAACTTTTTATTCCAGCATACTTCAAACAAAAATCGATGGCAAGTTTTGGAAACCGATGATCATGTTTCTTCCGGGAGAAACGTTCTTCCTGAGCTGCAGCGAGAATTTCTCCATCTTTTACAATACAAGCTGCGCTGTCGTGATAATATGCTGAGATGCCGAGTATGTAAATATTTTTCTTGTTCAATAATTAATTTTTTTGATAAATCTTAAGGTGCAAGGTTCTCTTGTTCCTGCCAGAATTTAAACCATATATAATTTGGTGGTGTCAGAGGAACTGCCAATAATTTACCCCCAAAACCAAAATTGCGATAAACAACTGTTGTAGTATTAAAAACTTTAATTGATCTCAAAATTTCTTCATTAATCTGAAAATTATACTTGTTTGCGAGCTGAAGGGTTTTTTTAATTATCGCATCGCTGTATTTTTTAGATTTTAGTTCAACTTTCAGAAGATCTTTTCTCTGTTCAAAATTTTGTTTTGTAAAATTTTTTGTTTCTTTTTTCTCAATTAGTTTAAAAAGCGAATAACCCTCCTGAACTTTAATCGGTCCATACATTTCACCTACATTCATCAACGATGCCTTACTTCCAATTTCACCGTATTCTTTGCTATTAAAAAATCCCAATTCACCGTTATTTTTTTTTGCTTCTTCTCTTGTTGTGTATTTGACTGCTAATTCTCTGAAATCTGCTCCATCTTTAAGTTTATCCAGTACCGTACGAATAATATCAAGATTATCTGTAAGAACTTCAATTATTTTTACTTCAATTGTTAAAGAAGTATCTCCGTCTCTTTTAAGAAAATATTCGTAAGTTTCATCATCCGTTACTTCAATAGAATCTCTAATTTTATTACGAAGCGCTTCACTTAAAAAATAGGATTTCCAGATATTTAGATAACGTCTGACTTCCGGAAGATTTTGTAATCCTCGCTTGTAACCTTCGCTTGCGAGCAGTTCGTGTTCAATAAATCGTTTTACATAAAAGTTTAATCTGCCTCTGATATGGTCATTATCAAGAGAGTCAACATAAAATTTTTCAATTGAAAGTTCCTGGAGGAAATCATCAATCGTTGCTGTCTGGTTGTTCACTTTGATAAATACAGAATTTAAAGTCTCCTGACCCAAAGCTGCTTCTATTTTGTAAAGATCATCTGAATTAAGATAAATTTTGTCTCCGGCGGAAATATTTTCTTTCAAACTCCGGAATTTGAGAGCCTGAATAACGGGTTCGGACAATCTAAACAAAAGCTCCCGGTTTGTCTCAGCATTAACATTCGTAAAAAAATTTGAATAAAAAGATTTATATAAACTATCTGTTATGGTTGCTTCTGCAACTTTAAGCACATATTTTTTTTGCTCTTCTGACTCATGAGCATTTTCAATAATTTTTTGGTCAATTGAAAGCAGTCGAAAAATATACCAGCCATTCGGAGCTTTTAGCGGTTCTGTTATTTCCCCGGGTTTAAGACCGTATAACTTATCTTCAACAGCCTTATCCATCTGACCATAACTTACATTGTACGGTTTTTCCTGTAAACCGCTCTCTGGTCTCTGAAGAAAGATTGAATAAAAATCTGTTCCACTTTTAAGTTGATTATAGATTTTAAAGATTTCACTTTCATCATTTGAAAAAATATAATGTAAATCAAGTATTAAACTGTTTCTTCGAAATGCCTCAGATAAATAATTTTCTGAGAGCTGAACTTTGTTTAAAATATTTTCTCTGTAGAGTGCATCACGCACACACATTTTTTCAACAGCCTTATAGGTAGATTTAATCAATTCAGAATTGTCTAAGCCCATCGATTCAGCTTCTAGCGCCCAGAGTTTTTCAGCAATAATGGAATATAATAATTCTTTTTTCAGAGCATCTTCGGTACCCTTCACTCCTGCGTATAGCTGAGGAGTAAGTTCATACCTTTCTATGAATTCACTCTCGGAAATAATCTCGCTGCCAATTTTTGCAATTACTTTTTGATCAGCCGGTTGTGACCAGCTAAATTGAACTGAAAACAGAAGCAGTAATAGTATGAGCCGAATATTCATTAAATAATGTTCTATAAAACTTTTGATGGATACTAGCTTTGTTGAATAAATCCTCTGATTTAGTTACTCACCCTACGCAAACAGAGAGATGGCATCTTTTGTTAAAGAAAATTGCCCGCACTACACTATTGACATTGTGGTTTATCGCTTAAATCAAGTCAAAAGGAAGATGCCATCTCTTCGATATTTACTTTCTGGGTAACGTGATATCGTAAATTATCTATTCAAACGTTGCTAAAATAGGGATATTATGATAAACGAGGTAAGTCAAAAGGAATCTTAAAAACAGAATTGAAATGGTAACTAATCCTAATTTTTCTACTTCGTTTGCCATAATTTTAAGATTGTAATTCATATTTTTCTAATGATATTATAACCGATTTATGTCTTTGTTATTAAGCTAAAAAATTTTATGGAAAACTCCCGTAAAAAAGTTCCGCGCTGGTTTTACCTAATTCTGGTAATATTACCTGTTATCATAATTCTTTTGCTTGAACTAAGCTTAAGAATTTTTGATTACGGTAGAACTTATGATCAGTGGGTTCGCTATGGCAACGGAAAATTAACATTAAATCCAGAAATTGCTTACAGATATTTTTACAACACTAACAGAGTCCCATCAGCAAACCATAATTATTTCGATGAAATCAAAAAGGAAAATTCTTATCGTGTTTTTGTGATGGGTGGAAGCAGTGCTGCAGGATTTCCTTACTCACCAAATGGTGCTTTCTCCAGATATATCCGAAAAAGACTTGAACTTCTTTACCCGGAAAAAGAAATTGAAGTTGTTAACATCGCTATGTCTGCAATTAATTCATATGCTTTAAGGGATATGCTGCCCGGGGTTTTAGAAAAGGAACCTGATTTGGTTATTATTTATGCGGGGCATAATGAATATTATGGTGCTCTTGGTGTTGGTTCAGTAGAAACACTTGGTGACACAAGATTTATTGTTAATACCGTTATCTGGCTGAACAGATTTAAAACATTCGAACTTCTTCGCAATTTAATTAAATCAATTTCAGGTTTATTCTCAGCTCCCGTTAAGCAAGAGGGAACGTTGATGGCACGGATGTCGCAGAGACAAATGATTCCATTTAATTCTGAAAAATATTTTTCAGGTTTAAATCAGTTTGAAGGAAATCTTCGGGATATTCTTGAAATGTTAAAGGATAAAAATGTACCTGTAATTCTTGGAAGACTCGTAAGTAATCTTAAAGATCAAAAACCTTTTGAATCAGTTTATGCCGGAGAGTTTCCTCCTGCAGATGAAATATTTAATTTGGCACAAACCGAACTTGCCTCGGGAAGATTGATCAACGCTGATTCTCTTTTCCGTCTTGCAAAAGATCTTGATGCTTTAAGGTGGAGAGCTCCTGAAAAACTAATTCAAATAATTGAAGCTCTCGGTAAGGAGTATAATTTTCCTGTGGTTAAACTGGATTCTGTTTTTAACGCTGAGTCAGTTTCCGGAGTTGTTGGTGATGATTTAATAACCGATCATCTTCATCCTAATTTAAGAGGTTTTCAGATTATTGGGAGAGAAATTTGTAACAAGGGATTGGAATCCGGAATATTTCCTCAGGATTATAAAATGAATTATTCTTTTGCAGTTCAGGATAGTATTACATTGAGCCGATATGAATTTACAGAACTCGATTCAACAATAGCTCTTTACCAAATAATTATATTAAAAAGTGACTGGCCTTATACAAAAGAAAAAATATCCGATAAGAAGAAACTTGAATTGTTAAATATGCAAACTTACCGGGATAGTCTCGCTTACCTTGTTGGGAAAGGAGATTTATCCTGGCAGGCGGCACATCTTCAGCTCGCACAAAGAAAATTAACCGAAGGAGA
The DNA here is from genome assembly GCA_013388525.1 of Ignavibacteriaceae bacterium. The sequence continues at coordinate 9,280 of JACAFA010000240.1, forward strand.
TATTAATTCATTTAAAAAAGAATTAAGAGTTACAACCGACGAGTATCCATTTGATCCTTATAATTATGAGTTCGCTGCACAGCAGCTTGTTAATACAAAAGCTTTCGATGAAGCCTATTATTATTTATTGAAACTGAACGAATTGAAACCCGGAGCTTTTTCAGCAAAGTGGCTTGGAATAATTGATTTGCTGAACAACAAAACGGATTCAGCCATTGGTTATCTTTCTAAAAGTATAAATTATAATTCATCGGATGCTCAGGTTTATTACAATCTTGCGGGTGCTTATTCAATTAAAAAAGATTACTCGACGGCGTTACAAATGATCAATCGCTGCCTTCAGCTTGAACCTAATTATTCAATGGCAAAAGAGCTTCAGCAGCAATTACTAAAAGCAACAGGACACATCAGATGAGGTTTTATTTTGCCGCTTACTGAAAAGCAAAAAAAATTTATAGAAAAGAATTACAAAGCTCTTTCTGTTAAAGATATCTCCGCAAGATTAAACATTCCACAAGAAGATATTGAGCTGTTCTTAAAGAACATAAAACCTGCGGCACCAAAATGGTTTTACATTTCTTTGATATTACTTCCGATTCTCTTTTTTGTTCTACTTGAAACCGGATTAAGAATTTTCAATTATGGCAGAGATATAACAGTCTGGATTGACATATCAGAGGATATGCAAATTTTAAATCCGGAAATTGGTTACAGATATTTTTTTGCAACAAAGAATTTGCCTTTTCCGGTTGAATCATTCATTTACAAAGAAAAGAAGAAAAACAGTTTCAGAGTATTTGTCGTTGGTGCAAGTTCAGCTGCAGGTTATCCATATTTATCGAGTGCTTCATTCAGTAAATTCATCAGAAAAAAATTAGAAGTTCTTTATCCGGATAAAATAATTGAGGTTGCTAATTTCAGCATGTCTGCTATCAATTCTTACACAATCAGAGACCTGATGCCTGAGCTGCTTCAAAAAAAACCGGACCTGATTTTAATTTATCTCGGACACAATGAGTATTATGGTGCGCTTGGAGTTGCCTCGATGGAATCACTTGGTAAATCAAGATTTATTGTAAATACTACTTTGTGGCTGAACAAATTCAAAACAGTAGAGCTGATTAGAAATATTATTAAATCGGTTTCGGGAATTCTTTCTGCAGAAAATAAAATAACCGGTGGAACATTAATGGCTCAAATGGCCCAGAATAAACTAATTGAATACAATTCTGAAGTCTATTGGGATGGCATCAACCAGTTTGAAGGGAACCTTCGTGATATTCTATCAATGTGTAAAGAAGCAGGAGTTCCGGTTATATCAAGTACTGTAGCAAGCAATCTGAAAAATCAAAAACCATTTGTTTCAGTTATTAATTCTAAGTATCCGACCGCTGATAAAATATTTAATGATGCAATGGAGAAATTACAAGCTGGAGAAATCGACACAGCAAAAAATTTGTTTACTTATGCAAAAGAACTTGATGCTTTACGATTCCGTGCGCCGGAGAAAATTAATAGAACGATAATTCAGCTATGCAAAGAATTTAATTTTCCTATTGTAAGAAGTGATTCGCTTTTGAATTCTTCAAGTAAGTATGGTATCGTCGGAAACGAGTTGATGACCGATCATCTTCATCCGAATGTTAAAGGTTATCAATTAATAGGAAATTTGTTCTTTAGTGAAATGAAGCACAGAGGTTATTTACCTACAAATGAAAAGCCTGACATTGATGAAATAACTGCAGATAGTCTTGTGTATGCTTATTATAATTTTACTGCACTTGATTCAACCATTGCAGATTTCAGAATTAAAATTTTAAAAAACGACTGGCCCTATATTAAAGCAGAGAACAAAATTCCGAGAAACAGATTGATTAAACTGAATAGTTTAATTGACACTATATCAATTGATGTTATTGATGGAAATATTTCCAGAGAGCAGGCACGTTTAAAAGCAGCAACAGAATATCTTAAAGAAAAAAACTATGATGATTATGCTAAAGAAATGGCTGCACTGATAGATGAGTTTCCATTTCTCTATAAATATTACAACAACACAGCACGAGAATTAATTTCAGCAGGAAAATTTTCAAGTGCATATTATTTCCTCAAAAAAGGATACGACAAACAACCGGATGCGTTTAATTCTAAGTGGCTCGGGATAATTGATCTTTCACAGGGTTTCGTGGATGAAGCTATTCTGAATCTTGAAACAAGTCTCGGATACAATAATAAAGATGCTCAGGTTTATTTTAACTTAACAGGTGCTTATGCACAAAAAAAGGAATTTACCAAAGCACTCGGCGCAATTGAAAAGTGTTTACAAATTAATCCGGATTTTCAGCGTGCCAAAGAAATCCGCCAACAGCTTGAAGAGATAATCAGTCAAAAGAATTCTATTGAATAATTCTGAAAAAAATAAAAAGATCAGCCAATCTAAATATCCACTTTGGTTTTATCTTGTGTTATTTCTCATTCCATTTTTATTTTTCATTTTGCTCGAAATATTTCTGAGAGTTTTCAACTACGGCAGAAATAATGATCAATGGATAAACATTACTGAGACAAAGCAGATGCTTAATCCGGATATTGCCGGAAGATATTTTTTCATCACAAAGGATTTGCCTCAGTCGAACAATGACGCTTTCGATATTGTAAAAAGAAAAAATGCTTTCAGAGTTTTTGTTATGGGAGGAAGCAGCGCACAGGGATTTCCGTTTTCACCAAATGGTAATTTTTCTAGATATATTCGGGACCGGCTTGAGTTATTATTTCCTGAAAATTACATTGAAGTAATCAACCTTGGAATTACCGCAACCAATTCGTACACAATAAGAGATATTCTTCCCGGAGTGCTGGAACAAAATCCGGATCTGATTTTAATTTATGCGGGACATAATGAATACTACGGCGCTTTTGGTGTTGGCTCAACGGAAAATATCGGGAACTCACGTGATCTTGTAAATTTTCTTATCTGGTTGAATAAGTTTAAGTCTGTTGAATTATTAAGGAACGTGACAAACGCTGTAATGAGTTTATTCAACCAAGATACTGATATGGATTCCAATCAAGGCGGTACGTTAATGGCAAGAATTGTAAAAGAACAGATTATACCATTTAATTCAGAGTTGTTCAATGCTGGTATAGAACAATTCAAAGGAAATCTAGAGGACATTCTTCAAATGGCAAATCGAGCAAAAGTACCGGTTGTCATCGGAACGCTTGCAAGTAACCTGAAAGATCAAAAACCATTTATTTCCGTTGGAAGTAATAGTGATGAGTGCGCCGATTCAATTTACTTGAGAGCACAATATCAGTTAAAGCTTGGAAAAATAAGCTTAGCGGATTCACTCTTTCGTAAAGCAAAAGACCTCGATGCTCTAAGATTCAGAGCGCCAGAGAAAATAAATGAGATAATAAAAAAACTTAATGAAAAATATAATTGCGGATTAGTTGATTTAGATTCAGTGTTTAATGCAAACAGTCCGGATAGAATTGTGGGCAAAAATTTAATTGTTGATCATTTGCATCCTTCACTCAGTGGATATCTATTAATGGGTAAAATTTATTTTGAAGCGATGAATAGAGGCAGTTTACTCCCCCATAATGAGCAAGTTGAATTCCAGGACAGACAACTGGATAGTATCATTATTAGTAATTTTTCGTTCTCAAGACTTGACTCAGTAATTTCCGATATCAGACTACTCGGCTTGTTGAATGACTGGCCCTTTACTGATAAACCTGATTTTTCATTCGTAAAAAAATTAAAGTTGCGTGATAGGATAGATTCCATAGCATATAAAATTGCAGTTGAAAATATGAACTGGGAAAAAGGTCACAGGGAAGCCGCCGAATACTATCTGTCAAAAAAAGATTTTTTGAACTTCGCTAAAGAGTTTCAGGTTATTGTTTCGCAATATCCGTTCAAGCTAAGCGATTACGACTACGCTGCTTCGCAGCTAATTAATGTTAGGGAATATGATCTTGCCTATAATCTTTTATTAAGACGGTTCAAAGAATCTCCAGATGCATTCTCATCAAAATGGCTCGGTAACATTAATCTCAATAGAGGAAATATTGATAAAGCAATTAAATATTTGTCTGTAAGTATGAAATATGATAACACTGACGCACAGACATTTTATAATTTAGCAGGGGCATTTATTCATAAGGAAGATTTTAGGAATGCCCTTCAATCAATTGAGAAATGTCTTTCTATAAAACCTGATTTTCCGAATGCTCAAAAATTAAAAGTGCAATTGCTAGAAATTTTATCGCAATAAAAAAGCCCCGCAGAACGGGGCTTTAACTTTTAATTGAAACAATCCCTTCAGGATTACTTCAATAAAATCATCTTCTTTGTTTCTGTAAAGCTGCCTGCATTGATCTTGTAGAAATAAATTCCACTGGTAAGATCAGAAGCATCGAAATTCACTGTGTAGTTTCCGGCAGTTTTTGTTTCGTTCACTAATGTTGCAACTTTCTGTCCGATTGAGTTGTAAACATCAAGAGTCACAAATCCTTCAACTGGTAAACTATAGTTAATCTTAGTTGATGGGTTGAATGGATTCGGGAAGTTCTGATCAAGTGCATAAGCTGTTGGAACTGAACCGGGCACATCATTTACATCCGTGGTAAAAGTATGGTTACCCATTGTTCCAAAAACGTTGTCAACTCTGCAGGACCAGGCGAGTGCAAATAATTCAATTACATGATTAGCACCAATTGCATTTTCATTATCGTTTCCGCCGCCATTGTTAACTGCATCGCCATAGTTGATGCCGTATTTGTACTGAATCTGGAATATTGTATAAGCAGGAAATGTAACTATACCTGAGAATATTTTATCACCGGCAGTTTCATCTCCGTTTGTACCATCATCGAACATAGGAATCATTCTGTCAATCTGGTTATCAGGCCAACCTAAATCGGGCCACTGAAGCGGAGGTGTTCCTCCAGCGATATGAACTGTATTTACAACAGGAAATGGCTGATTATTTATTGCAGAGACTGCATTGTTGCAATCAACAGTAAATAACACTTCTGTTGGCTGATTTGTTACTGTTTGAAGTGTACCATCATTGAAAGCACGAGATACAGTTGCTTCACCTGCATCATAGTCTGACTGAGTCAGAATATATATTCTGTTATCTCCACCTTCCCAGCTGTTTGGGGTATAGAAAAATTTATAACCCTTAATGATGGTATCGCCAACCGAGGCATTAGTGATAGTAATCGGGTTTTCGCTAACATAGAAATTTGGGTCAATAGGATTTGGAACAAGGTCATATCTTCCCCAACCATTAAAGTCTCCTCGAGCAGCAACTGTGTCGCCAGGTGTAAATCTGCCGGAGAGAATTTCGATCTCCATATTGCATTCCCAATTAACGAGAATATCTTTTGGCTGTGCGAAAGTTAAGCCAGTAAGTAAGATCAAAAAAGAGACGTAAATTAGTTTTTTCATTTTTTCTCCTTCTATTGTTTTAGATTTGTTTGTTTATGTTTTTCGTTTCCTTAATCTGTAATATAGATAATTTTTAGATTAAAAGTCATCCATTTTTAAGGTCAAAATCTAATACCAAGCGAAAAATGCTGCGTGTAATCAAGTACACCAAAATCCTGGTAAGCATAATCTACCTTTACACCAAAGTCATTTGTGAAATTATAATTAAGACCAACACCTGCTGTCAATCCTTCTTCAGAATTTGTGAGGAACAATGATTTATAGCCAATTCTGAATGCTATCAGATTATTGAACATATATTCACCGCCAATATTAATTGACTCATCGTTATCGTTCGGGTGAAGAGCATCAAGAGCTAAAGTAAACCGATGCTCTTCATTATTTAAGACATCCATTGCAAGTCCTATTCTGAAAGTCAAAGGCAGTGGAAATTCATCAGTTTGCAACGATGCAAGAATCTGATCATTATTTCCATAATTATTAGGGTCGATATCATGCTGAACAAGCAAATCTTTTCCGTCCATTTTCATACCTGTTCCGAAGTTTGTTATTGTTGCACCAATTCTTAAACCATAAATATCTGAATGGAACAGAACTCCAAGATCCATTGCAAAAGCGCTTGCAGATGTATTCCATATCTTCTGCTGAATATATTTTACTGTTCCGCCTAATGAAAATCTGTCAGTCAGATTATAAGCATAAGTTAAGCCCATTGACATATCGTGTGCTGAGAATAGCTGACCAGTTCCATCTTGTTCAGAAAGTGTAGTAATTTCCATATCACCATAATCAAGATAAGTAAGGTTAAGACCAACTGTTCCGGCATCACCAAGTTTAACCATTGCACCAGCCCAGTTGTAGGTTATATCTGCAAACCATCTTGAATGAGAAAACATTGCTTCGTTGATATCGCTTCTTGAAGCACCTGCAGGATTCCAATATAAAGAGCTGACATCGCTGGCTGTTGCAATAAAAGCTCCGCCCATTGAAATTGCACGCGGACCAATACCAATGTTAAGAAATGGTGCTGATGTTGAGCCTACTTTTGATTGACCAAACATACAGACAACAGAGATTAGAGAAACCAATAAAACCTTTTTCATAATTATATTCTCCATTATTTGATTAAGGCAAACTTGCCAATCTTGGTTCCAATATTCGGTGCATCTATAACAAAAACATATATGCCGAAAGCAACATCTAAATTTTCTTCGCTTCTTAAGTTCCAGTACACATCACCAACATACAGGTTTTCTGCATAGAGCGTTTTAACTAATTCCCCGCGAACTGTAAAGATTGAAATTTTGGATCCGGGGGGAACATAAGTAAATCTTATTTCTCTTTCTCCTCTACCGCTTGTTTGCGTGCTTAACAGCCTCTGTTCTCCTTGATGAGTAACCACATAAGGATTTGGCACAACTTTAATTTTATCTAATTGGTCCTTCGCAAGACTGTTATCTATTCTTGCTCCTTTCATAGTAAAGAAGAAACTATCATTACCATTGAATGGTTTTAGAGTAGTGATATTAAATGTACCTGCAGATTCCAAATCAGAAAGAGTTCTGTACCTAATATTCACGCGCCATGTTCTTACATATTGACCTTGCAAGTACTCTTTAAACCAAATGCTATAAGTATAGCTTAAAGTCCCTACTCTTAAATAAGCAAAATCTATATATTGATTTTTTGTAAGATTCTTTACTTTAAAGTTTACTGGTCTTGCCGGCACTATATTGCTTGAGCCGCTACCAATAGTATCGACAATTGATGTATCGACAATTGTATCATAAAACTCTATGACATAATCGTTCGGATTGCTGTAGCCATCGTATTTCGGATTAAGTGCAGTAAATCTGACGACGTCATAGTTTGGCGGTGGAGAGGTATTTATATCCTTAAAATATGTTGTATCTAAGGCAACTTCATCATTATATAACTGCACCCTGAAGCCTTGACGAACAGGAGTTTCTCCTGCAAACAATTCGTAACTGTCAATAAGCACCTGGTAATCTGCCTTATAATATTCCTGACCACTGACATTCACCTTCAGACCATTTACAAAAATCGTATCAGTACCAGCGGGTAATGGAATTGAATCGTTTGGATTTACGATATAAGTCTGATTAGCTAATGGGACAAAAACAGTATCCGGTGTTTGTAAATCAAGAAGCGACCAGTTAGCTGTAATGTCTGTTAATCCAGTATCCTGAAAAACTATCTGATAATTAAATCCATTCCTGACTTGTTCTTCATCAATTATTTCAACGGCTGCATAACCTGTTCCAAAAAATGGGTCTGATTTGGTAAGATCATCAAGAAATGCATTTGAGTAACCCGCAGGTCTTCTGCCAGGAGTAATTAAAGCAGTATTATCATCAAGTATAACCTCACCTGTATTAGAACGGAAAATAAATTTAGAATTTTCCTCGGGGAATATATCCGGTGAACCATCTCCATGATCAAATGCACAAACAGCATAGTAATATGTAATTCCCGGAGTAACGGTTGAATCAACAAATCTGTTAACTATGCCTGAGTTAGTACCAAAATAAAATGTTGTACCACCAAAAGCTTCTAACAATTCGGCGCTTGGAATAAAAAAGCCGCTATATTCATTGGAGAGATCATACTGGGCTATCGGTTTATCAAAAGTCAGGACACCCAATGCATTAGTAATTGTTCTTGCATCTCTGAAATTAGCATCAGTTGCTCTGTAAATTTTATAGCCCTCAAAATCCTGTAGCTTGGTAACGAAGTCTCTTGATTTCTCAGTATCCTCACCATCCCAATAAATAACAACCTTTCCATCATTTTGAGTAATAGTAATCACAGGTTTTTTAGGAGCTTGTGGAAAAGCATAACCTGCATTATAAATCTGCTGAACTATCTTTTTATTTTTTACTATATCATCATAGTCCTCACCAAACAAGAGAGAAACCGAAAACCGCTCAGGAATTTTCGGAAATAGCGGGAAAAAGCCTGAGCTGTAAATAAAATCACCATCCTGTGGAGTCGGAGGAACCACATCAAATCTTCCCGGTGTCATTCTTCCCCAAAGCGATGAGTCTATACTAAGGTCCGGCGCACTTTGAAGTTCAAAAAAGTTAAATCCGGTAAGCCCTATTTGATCTGATTCATCCGGATCAGTTTTACCAAAATTAGGTTCTCCCTGAGTAGGAATCCCATCTCCTTCACCAACATCGGGTCCAGGATATCCATCGTCATCAGGTCCTAATCCATCAGCACCAACATCATCAAAAAGCGGATCCCAATCTTCATCTTCATCAATATCATTATCGCGTCTTTCATCAATGAGAAGGTCATTTATTCCGGCACCAGTTCTAAAGTTAATATATGATAATCCGGTTAATCCTCTTCTGATTCTTGTTTCATAGTGGGTTGCCTGGTTTTCATCAACTAATCCATCCAAATCATTATCAATTGCATCATTAGCTGAGGGATCGGGAATGAATACTTCCTGACCATTAATAATTGCAAGCGTTGCATTACCTTCTCTTAATTGAGTTACTCCCGGCTGAATGATAAATCTTACTCCCAAAGAGTATACAGTATCTGTTGTTGCTTTTACAGTGTGCAGAGTTCGTTTATAAATTCTTAATCCCTGAGAATCAACAGTATCTGATATTAAAACAACCTGATCACCGGCATTATAAATTACGGCATTAAAATCAGCGGCAACAAATCTAGGTGAGGTAGATTTTGAATCATTATCATTATCAATTCCATCAAACGGATTTCCGGGGGACTCGAGGAATGCGTAGCCAACATAGCCAACTTTCTGTCCTCTGTTTCCAATACCATCACTATCCCAGGAGTATGTAATCCAGTCTTGAACGTCAAAAAATCCGAGGTCATCCTGGCTATCACCATCTCCACCTGCAAGTGTTCCGACAATTGTTCCAAAGTTTGCTTTTTTATAAAGAGTTGTACCATCATTATTAATTTCATATAACCAGAAGATAGCATCCTCAGCTAAGAAGCTTGACCATTGAAAACCTCTTTGCCGCATACGGAGAGCCATGCCATTTCTTGAAAGATTTGTTGTGTCGGGTCTGAAGTTTCCATTAAATTCATCATCCCAATCATCATCAGCTTCAAAGAACGATTCCTGGTCAGCATTTTGAATGCCTCTTCCAAAATATCCGAACCATTGGGTAGTTCCATTTTCATCTTTCCAATTTCTTGCAATGGGGTCATTCCATCCTTCAATAGGCCAGGTGTTTGGAAGGTGACTCATAGCAACACCTGTCACATTCGGATTTCTGAATCCGGGTGTTGGGTTCCAGCCCCAGAAATAACCGCTTGGGCTTTTTTCATCGAACTGTCCTTTACGGGGACCCCGGGAAATAACAACTGATTGAAGTGTATCATTCAGGTTATTGATGAACTCAACACCAATTAAAGGGATGCAGTCACCAATATAATTTTCACCTGAGCCTAAGGGCCATTCGCCTCTAATATCTACTCCGGTATTTACACCAGCTATCTGACCATCGTTGTAAAAAGTTATTGCGGCTCTGTTACCTGTATGATATCCGATTGTTAATAAATTTGGGTCACTAGTTCTCTGAGCGAAAACGCTGAACCCAATTGTTAGAAATAATAAGACATATAGTTTTTTCATAATTCCCTTTACGAAAAATTAAAAATTAAAACCTAACCCGATTTCAACTCTTCTTGGTTCAGAGAAGAAAGTGGGGTCAGTATACAACTCATCCAAAGTATTGTTATATAAAGTTGGATTAATTCGTTCTGCTTCAAGCTTTGCAAAAGTAAAATAAGGGTCACCGGTATCTGTATAAACGTTAACAGGATTATCAAAATCAAGTAAGTTAAATACTCTGAGGAAAACTGTTAGTAAAGTGTTTGATATCTCAAAATCTTTATATACTCTTAAATCTAAATTAATTATCGTCGGTTTGTTTGCACTGTTTCTTGGAAAAGCATTTTGAGTAACTCTTGTATTTTTATTCACTGCAGGAGTATAAGGCTGACCGGAGAAGAAATTTCCAATAACTGAAAATCCCCAGTCTCTTGTTTGTGTATATGCTATTGATAAATTAAGAGTATGTGTTTGATCCCAGTTTAATGGAGCGATAAAAGTTTCCGGCAATGCACCGCCAAGCGTTGCATTTCTTGAATCTGCCGGATCAGAAGCATTTCCTTTTGTGTCTGAATATGTATAATCTATATAAGCTGATAATCCACCAGAAAATCTTTTAGAAAATTTTAACACAAACCCTCTGGCATATCCAAAATCAGAATTAATATATTGACTGTATGTTTGAGCACCACCGAATACAACAATATCCTGAGTTTGAGTACCGGTTAGATTTCTGAAATCTTCAAAGAAGACAGTTGCATCAACTGAAATATCATCGCCAATTTGCTGTTGAATTCCAATTTCACCCTTGACTGTTTTTTGCGGTTTAAGGTCTGCATTACCAAATAATCCTGCATTTCCTGAATTAACCCCCAGCTTGAATTTTGGATTCTGATAAAGATATTCATAACGAGGAAGCTGCAAAAAGTGTCCATAAGAAAAATGAACAACTCCGTTGGCTGAAATCGGGAATGCTAATCCGACACGCGGGCTTACCTGTGTTTTGGCTGACGCTTCTTTATACCAGTAAACTTCTCTGTCTGCAAGCGTTTTTGTGGCTTCACCCGGATCCTGAACACCATTGCCATTTAAATCGTTAAATCTGTTATTCGGCTTGAGCGGATTATAAATGTTCGGATCATCAATGGTATATCTGATACCACCATCGGAGAGATCATCGTTTAATACAACACCATCCGGTTGAAAATAATCTATTCTTAATCCTAAGTTGAAAATCAGGTTGAACGCTTCAAACTTAGACTGGACGTAACCCGCAATTTCATTTGGTTCATGTTGATAAGTATCATAATCTGTTGAAGTGATTGAGGGAATCATCACATTAAAAGGTGTAACTCTTTGTCCGTTCTCATCAGTCATCGGGACCAAATTAATATTTTCAAGATATATTTTGTTATATCTGTAGTCGCCGCCGAACTGTAAGTTTATTTCCTGATTGAGTTGAGTTGACCAATCCAATTTAGCTCCATAGGCACCCGTGTTTCTGACGAAGCGATTCATATTCGTACCGCCTACAGCAAAGCTATATGGCGGTGTTACGACAGTTGAATTGTCTTCATAATTGGTGGGTTTAGAAGGATTACCTGTATAAATTTCCTCAAATAAGTACTGTCGATAATCCCTGAATGAATAACTTAAGTTTAAAGTATAAAAGCTGCTTGATGATAAAGCATGATTGATTGCAAAAATATTTGTGTACGATTTATTAAATCTCTGAAGATTATTGTCAGGTGTTTGCTTGTAAAAATGATCATAATCCTGATAATCTCTTTTTTCGAGAAGGTAGTTATAGCTTAGCTTCAATCCCTGAAATAACCTGTAAGTTATTTTACCCTGCCCATAAATCGTTTCACTTTCATTCATAGATACGTAAGCACCATCGCCGTTTTGCTGAACAGTAAATTGTTGAGTCTGAGGATCCTCAATAGCTCTGTCACTAATAAGATAAACTCTCTTGCCATATAGCGATCCTGAATTAAAATAATAGCGGCCATTTAAATAAAAAAACAATTCATCATTTATAACAGGACCACTCAGGCTTCCTTCTATGTTTCTTATACCAACCGGATTGATGTCATCAATATTAGTGAAGACATCTGACTTATTTGAAACATAATCCCCACTATAGGCTTGAACATTACCCGCAAAAGTATTATTACCATCTTTTGTAACGAGATTAACAACACCAGATTGTGCCTGACCATATTCAGCATTAAATGCACCACTAATAACCTGCAATTCCTGAATTGCATTTTGATTAACATTAATCGTACTGCTTCCATCATAAACATCAGTTACGGGAACACCATCAATCTGATACGCAATCTGGTTGGCTCTGCCACCTCTGATATGAATATCTCCGCCAGCTGAAATGACAACACCTGCCTGAAGTCGAAGAACATCCTGTACTTCAGCTACCGGCAATTGTGATATTACATCATCACCAACTATTGCTGTACTTGAAGTTAAATCCATTCTGACTAAAGGTTTGGTAGCAATAACTACCACTTCCTCTCCAAGTTCAACTGAAGCTTCAGCTAATTGGAAATCTATAGTAGTAGTTAAATCGATCGAAACTTTCACATCCTGAAATGACACGCTATTGTATCCAATCGCAGAAGCTTTAACCACATAATTTCCAGGAGGAACATTTATAATAGAATAGTATCCATCAATATCAGTTGCAGCACCAAGAGTGGTTCCTACAATAACTACGTTGACAAAAGGAAGAGGATCACCTGTGGCAGCATCTGTAACTCGTCCAGCAAGTCTTCCGGTTGTACCAGCATAAGTAAATTGATTAGAAAGAATTAAGATGGAAAGAATAATCTGTGAAATTATTTTCATAAGGAACTCCTTTTTAACAATCTTGCCAAATCTTATTAATTCAAGTTAAAAATTTGTTAGAGTGATATTATTTTTATCTAACTCGTCCATTTTATCTGAAAAGAAATTCTTACTGTAGGTCTTTACCGCAGAATATTTATAGTCATCTATTCTACAAAGGGTAGATGGTTTTAAGTTAAAAGGATAGTATAACCATTTAAGGCATTAAATTATTGAATTGCAGTAAAGATTTTCTACAAAAGCTCCTGGTTTAGTTCAAAATTTTAAGCTATGATATTTTTGTTTAGTAATATCATTTACGACACATGCAATATTAATATCATTTTTTACTATCAGCAAATTAAATTGGAACTTTAGCTTTCAGGAGAACTGATTTGTTGTAATTTGAATTAGACCCAAATTAGACTTTCACTCAAATTAATTTAGACAGCATTTGTTGGATGAGAAAATGTTTCTAAGTAGCATACAACTTCCATTTTGATAATTACCAGAAGAATGATTTATTTCGTTGCTGGTCGGGGGACTGAAAGATGAGAAGAGTTTTTTATTATCTTTTGAATTGCACGCAGGACACAGTGTACATCATTTTGAATTGCAGTAGATTTTTGAAAAATGTCAAACTAAGTATTACACTAAGAACATTTGTATTCATAAATTGGCATGTTCTATTCCTCCAGACCGAGCATTTTCATCAAGCGAGTATGGGCTTCCTCAGGAACTTCAACGTTATATTTTCGATAACAATCGATAGTTATTTCAACTGATTTAAAATATTCTCTGCAATGAGGGCAGGCGTCAAGATGTTTTTTTACTTCCAGGCACTTTTCATCATTCAGGTTTTCACCCAGACTTTGACAAACATGCTTCATCACTTCCTTACAAGTAATTTCTGCTTTTTTCATCTGCTGAACGCCTCGTTTATTTCTTTCCTCAGAAATGCTCTCGCACGATGCAGTCTTGATTTGACTGCAGGAATTGATAAATCAGTAACCTGTGCAGTTTCTTCTGTTGAAAGTCCTTCAACATCGCGAAGTAAAAATACTACTCTGTAATCCGGAGAAAGATTTTGGATAGCCTTATCGAGGACAGATTTAAGTTCTTCGTTCTCTGTTTCTTTGTATGGAATAGAATTCCAATCTGCAGCATACTTTTCTTCAAATAAATTTTCTTCATCATCATCAAATGACACGAACGAGCGGCTTTTGGCTTTGCGAGCCATCATCAGACAATGATTTGCAACAATCCTGTAAAGCCAGGTTGATAATTTAGAGTTATGGTCAAATTGATGTAAAGATTTTACCATGCTGTAAAATGTTTCCTGCATTATTTGTTCAGCGTAATTTTTATCACGACAAATTTTAAAGGAAAAATTGTAAATAGTCTGCTCATATTTTTTCACTAACTCCGCAAGAGCTTGCTTATCACCAGATTGTGCTTTTTCAATTAGTTCTTTTTCTTCCATCAGTAAGATGATTTTAAGTAATTTAGGATTCAAAACTAATGAATTTATAATTATGTTACTCATAGAGTCGCAAACCTTAAAGTTTAATTTTGCACTTTTATAAGCAGATAGCTAATTTTAAACTTGTATAATATTTCTACATAAGTTTACTGACAGATGCCCATACATAAGACTATTCAGGATATAAGAAATAATAAACTATTTTCAGGTGTGAAAGATGCTATTCTTACTTCATTTTTTGACCCAAAAGAAATAAAAGAAGCAAGAGAAGGTGAGATAATATACAAAACCGGAGATGAAAGTAATGCTCTTTACTTAATCATAAAAGGTGATGTAAGAGTTAAGTTTACATCAAACAACTATGTTAGTAACAGAATTTTTAATGACTTCTTTGGCGAAAAAGAACTTGTTGATGAAACAAGAAGAATCTCATCTGCAGTAGCTTTTAGCAAAGTGATCTATTACAGGTTACCGAAGAGCATTTTTAAGAATTTAATGGCTAAAAATCCTTCAGTAAGTAATAACCTGAAAAAATACGGAGAACTTAAACTACCCGATGTAAGTATAGGTCTCGAAAGAAAGTTTGAAATAGTTGATAGAAAAAAGCCGATTAGTTTTAAAGCGTTTTCCACATCGCATAGTTTACAAAACGAAGATAAATCTGAGGATAAAATCACTCCAGCTGTAGTTCCGCAGCAATTCATACCTGAATTAGAATCTTTTGAAGAAGTAATTCCGGAGGAAACGACCCTTTCATCTAAACCGGTAAAAAATAATACAGAGATAAAAATTGGTCAGGAGTTATTGGAAGAAAATAGTGATCTTAAAAAATGGCAGGATGAAGAACAAATCGATAAATTAAAAGAAGCAAAGCCGATACCCTTGCATGAAACCGAAAAACTTTTTATCGAATCGCAAAAAGTAAGTACTCCCGCTTCTGCAATTATTGAAACAGGAATTAACAGGGAAGTTGTAAGAAAAATATTTGCAGGCATCGACAGAATTTATAGCAGCATAAATATTATTGAACTCGTAAAGAATACTAACCGGGCAATAAAAGATTTGACAAATTCTGAAGGTGTGAATTTAATATTGATTGACGAAAAATTATCACTAATGCAGAGGATTTTATTCGAAGGAGAAAAAAATAAAAGAGAACAGTTTAATCTTCCAGAAGGATTAACCGGAAGCTGTGCACTTCAAAAGAAAGTTCTTAATTTTGAAAGACCAACTGAAGACAGCCGGTTTAATGCAAAAATTGATCAGCCGGGAACAGCCAGATTAAAACGTATTGTTTACTATCCTGTTGTTAACGATAGTGGTGAAACAATTGCGGTTATTCAGATTGCCAGAGAAAATAAAAAATATACCGATGAGGAAATTTCTAATCTCGCAATGCTTGCTAAACAAATTGAGACAGCAATAGACAGAACCAAAACTCTTGAAAAAATTATAAAAGAAGAAAAACAGGATTCGGGTAAAAGACTCCGGGAAATTATCAGAGATGAAATCAAAGTGCCTCTGACTATAATTAACAATTACACTGAAATTTTAAGCGAAAAAAATCTTCCTACTGAAGCTGATGATATAATAAGAATGCTGCAAAAACAAGCTCACTCGGTTGAGGATATTTTCGAGACGCTCTTTCTATCGCTTATTGAAGAACTTAATCTGGAAGGCAACAGTATTCATTTTAATGAATTCATCGATGATATCCTTGAACTGCTTTCTGAATATTGTGAGGCGAGAGATGTAAAGCTCTTCAAAAAAATTGGTGAAGGTGCTCTTGTGAATATTGACAGGGCAAAATTCTACACCGCTATATTCCAGCTTATTAAAGCAAGCTGTGATGATTGTCGTAAAAGTGGAAAAATTTATTTCGGAACTGAACTTAATGAAGGGATGATAATAATATCTATCCAGAATGAAGGGAAAGGTTTATTAACTGATTCCGAAGGAAATATACAGGACTACTTTTATTCCGGAAAAAATTTCAAGGATGACGAGATGAAACTTTTACTTGCAAAAAAATTAATTATGTTACATTCAGGACAACTTCACCTTGAAAGCATAAAAGGAAACGGGTCTACTTTCAGAATTACTCTGCCAATCATTCAGGCTGAAAGTAAAGAGGTTTAATAATTAACTCTACCCGGATTTACTTCCCAGATGTCCTTTGATCTAATAACCGTTCTCGGTCCCACAGCATCCGGCAAAACAAACATTGCCGCTCAACTTGCAAAAGATTTTAACGGAGAAATAATTTCAGCAGATTCAAGGCAGGTTTACATGGGAATGGATATCGGCACAGGTAAAGATCTGATTGAATTTCAAAAATGTAATGTTAAATATCATCTGATTGATGTTGCCGAACCTTTTGAAGAATATAATCTTTTCAGATTTAGAAAAGATTTCCAAATCTCGTTTGAGAAAATAACTAAAGAGAAAAAAATTCCTGTTCTTGTTGGTGGTACCGGCTTATATATAAGTTCAATTCTTCAATCGTACAGCCTGCCTGAAATTGATAACACTGAAGCGGAGAAATTATATTCACTAACTCTTCCACAATTAAAAGAAATGCTGCTCAAACAAAAACCAAAGGTTCACAACATTACTGATTTAAGAGATAAAGATCGTTTGGTCAGAGCGATATTAATCGAGGAAGCCAGAGAAAAAACAAAATTGACTTATACTGAAATTAAATCTCTTACAATAGGTATAAAACCTGAACGAGAAATATTAAAAAGACGAATTACTGAAAGATTAAAAAAAAGATTAGCCTCTGGAATGATTGAAGAGATTAAAGAATTATTGCGTATCGGAATTACTATTGATAAACTTAATTTCTTTGGATTAGAATATAAATTCGTCTCACAATACATCGAAGGCAAATTAAATTATAATGATATGTTCCAAAAGTTGAACAGTGCAATTCACGATTTTGCAAAAAGACAGATGACATGGTTTAAAAAAATGGAAAGAGAGGGCGTAATTATAAACTGGTTTCCTCCTGATAGTTATTCTGATATCAAGGTCTTTGTTAACAGCCGATTAAAGAATGCAGATTAATTACCCGCCAAAAGTTATTGAATACCTGGGAAATAAATCCTCAGATAAATGGAATCTCGAATGGGTTGAAGTTTCAGGAATAGAAAATGTAATAGTTATTCCTGCTATTTGTGAATATGAAAACATCAAAAAACTATTAACATCACTTGCAGAAAGCAATCAATCCTTCTTTAAAAACACAATTATAATTTTTGTGATAAATAATTCTGAGTCATCAGTTAAGGAAGTAAAAGAAGACAATAAATCCAGCCTGCATTTTCTGAGAAAACTGATAAAGCAAAATTCTACTGATAATATTTCGAAAAAAATTATTGAAACCGGAATCAGAATCGGGTTGATTGATGCTGCAACCGAAGGAAAAGAATTTAATGATAATAGTGCAGGCGTTGGATTGGCAAGAAAAACTGGAATGGACTCAGCTTTGCGGATATTTGATTACTCAATCCCTGGCAAAAAAATTATAATCTCTCTTGATGCCGATTGCCAAGTTGAAAAAAATTACCTGAGTGAAATTATTAATTATTTTAATGTTCAAAATGTATCTGTGGCTGTTGTTGATTTCGAACATAATTTTTGTGAAGAAACAAACAGCAAAATCGCTATTCTTTCTTACGAAATATTTTTAAGGCACTATGTTGCAGGACTACTTTTTGCCGGATCGCCTTTTGCTTTTCATACAATCGGCTCAACTGTTGTTTGTGATCACGAAGCGTACATTAAGATTGGCGGGATGAACACAAAAAAAGCTGCGGAGGATTTTTACTTTCTTCAGAAGTTAGCGAAACATTACAGGATAAACAGAATTACTTCAACCAAGGTAAAACTTTCAGCAAGACAATCGTGGAGAGTGCCATTTGGTACAGGAAGAAGTATAACTGATTTTTTGTCCAACAATAAAATAATTAAAGTCTTTGATCCTGAAGTTTATTTAATACTAAAGGAATGGCTGGTTCTTTTCAATTCCGATTTGTCTTTAAATCCTGATTTATTATTGCAGGATTCAAGAAAAATTCATCCTGAACTGAACAATTTTCTGGGAATCCGTGGATTCAGAAGTGATTGGCAGAAAATTCTCGATAACAGTAAGTCAAAGAGTCAACTGGATTACCAGAGAAAGAACTGGTTTGATGCATTTGAAACACTTAAACTGATTCATCACTTAAGAGATACATTTTCCCCGATGATGGATATTACATCAGGAACTGAAAAATTATTTAAAATCATTCAACATTCTGTTAACTTTGGTCTGACAGGTGAAACTATTAACCAAGAAAATCTGTTTGAATTTTATCTTAATGAATTAAAATCACTTGAAAATAAACTGTATAAAAATTTTTACTAATGATTACAAAAACCGAACAGAACGAAATTCAGGATTATCTCAAAGATGCATCGAACACAAAAGGTTACTGTGATGCAGTTGTTTATCCTGAAAACACAACTGATGTAATTTCAATAATAAAAAAAGCAAACACTGAAAGATTTAATATTACTATATGTGGAAATAAAACCGGATTATCCGGTGGAAGTGTTCCTGCAGGCGGGATTGTTTTATCAACCGAAAAATTAAATAAAATTTTAGAAGTGAATGAAAAAGAAAAATATGCAATTGTTGAACCCGGCGTCCTTCTTTCAGATTTCTTAAAAGAATTAAAAACCAGAAAACTTTATTACCCTCCTGATCCTACTGAACTGAATTGCTTTCTTGGCGGAACAGTTGCAACAAATGCTTCCGGATCAAAAACATTCAAGTATGGTTCCACAAGAAATTTTGTTTCAGCAATCGAAATCGTACTGCCAACCGGAAATTTACTCTCTATCAACAGAGGAGAAATTTTTGCAAGAAAATATCAGTTGTCCTTTACAACGACTAACGGCAAACATATTGAGTTGAAAATACCTTTGGTAAAATCGCTTCCGACAAAAAATACAGCAGGATATTTTTGCAAAGAAAATATGGATGCAATTGATTTGTTTATCGGATCGGAAGGAACATTGGGGGTATTTACACGATTAAAACTAAGATTACTTGATGCACCCGAAAATATTCTTTCATCGGTTATATTTTTTAACACAGAAGAAGATGGCCTCAACTTTATTGAATCATCAAGAAATGAATCTTACAATAACAGAAAAAATAATCTGCCTGTATCTATTGATGCACTTGCACTTGAGTTCTTCGACAAATTTGCACTTGATTTTCTGAGAGATGATTTTCCAAATATTCCCGTGGATGCAAAATCCGCAGTGTGGTTTGAGCAGGAAATTAATGAAGAAACAGGAACTCAAATCACAAACCTGTGGATTAACTTAATTGAAAAACACAACGGTGATCTTGGTCATTCCTGGATAGCAATGAATGAAAAAGACAAATCACAATTTGTAGAATTTCGTCACAGAATTTCTGCAAAGGTTAATGATTTTATCTCATCACATAATTTCAGAAAGCTGGGGACTGACTTTGCTGTGCCCGATAAAGAGTTGAAGAATTTTTATTTTCAATTGAAGAATGATGTAAGCAAAGCCGGATTAGATTATGTCATCTATGGACATTTCGGTAATTCTCATATACATCTGAATATGCTGCCAAAAAACACTAATGAATTTGAACGGGCAAAAAATCTTTATAATACTTTGTGTGTCTCAGCAATTAATGCAGGCGGAACATTTGCAGCGGAACATGGAGTTGGCAAGAATAAAAAAGCGTTACTTTATGAAATGTATGGGAAGGAAATTATGGATGAGATGTTTCAAATTAAAAAAACACTTGACCCAAATTTAATTCTGTGTGCAGGAAATATTTTCAACCCATAAGAACTATCGTTTTAATAAGGCTTTCTTAATTGTATCGAGGAGAACACTTTTAGTAAACGGTTTTGAAATATAATGTGTACATCCGCTTTTAAGAATCCGGTTCTCATCTTCCTTAAATGCATAAGCAGTTACAGCAATAACCGGAACATCTTTATAATTTTTCAATTTCTTTATCTCCCTTGCAAGTTCTAACCCATCAAGCCCCCGGCGCAGACTAATATCCAGCAGAATAATCGAATAATTATTCTTAGTAATTTTCTTAAGTGCTTCAGAAGATTCAGTAGCAGTATCAACCAAAAACTGATCTTTTAAAAACAAACTTACTATTTCACGGTTTGAGCTATCATCTTCAATATAAAGTAATGAAGATAAAACCCCTTTTTCTTTATGCATCACGTTCTCCTTAAACAGGCAATTCAGCTTGAGGTTTTAATAACGTTTTATAAAATCCGTCCCCTCTTTTGTATCTTTAAGTGTAATACCAAAGTTCTCTAATTTTTTTCGGATATCATCAGCTAACTGAAAATTCCTATCGCTTTTTGCTTTTAGCCTGATATCAATTAAAAGTTTAATAAGTTCATTCTCAAGCCAAGAATCTTTTTTCTCTTCTTTTTCCTCGAAGGAAATAATTCCTAAAACATTATCAGCAGTTTTAATTAAAAAATTCTTTACTGAAATATAAAAATTAAGATGGATATTGTCATTTTCAGCGATAGCTTTATTTACTTCCTTCACAAAATCAAATAAGACCGCAACCGCCTGAGGTGTATTAAAATCATCGTCAAGTGCATCTGCAAAACGTTTTTCGAAATTCTGAAAATCAAAATTTGGATCAACACCACCCGGTTTGCTTTTAGTCAATGCTGTTTCAATTGTTGAACGAAGATTTTTCAACTTCTCAAGCCCTTTTTCCGCAGCATCAAGAAGTTCATTATTAAAATCAACCGGGCCTCTGTAATGTGCCTGTGCAAAGAAAAGCCTAATAGCTTCAGCAGAATATTTTGCCAGCACTTCTCTTGCGGTGAAAAAGTTGCCAAGTGACTTTGACATTTTTTCTTTATTGATATTAAGAAATCCAAAGTGCAGCCAGTACTTCACAAAAGGTTTTTTTGTTGCGGCTTCACTCTGTGCAATTTCATTTTCGTGATGCGGAAATATCAGATCATTTCCGCCAGCGTGAATATCAAAAGTTTCACCGAGATGCTTGCAGCTCATTGCAGAACATTCGATGTGCCATCCCGGACGCCCATTCCCCCATTCACTTTTCCAGAATGGTTCACCTTCTTTTGACTTTTTCCACAAAGCAAAGTCAAGCGGATTCTGCTTTTCTTCCATTACTTCAACTCTTGCACCAGCTTCAAGCTCATCAATCTTTTTCCCGCTTAACTTGCCATAAGTTTTAAAAGATGACACATTATAAAAAACATTTCCGTCAACATTATAAGCCGCTCCATTTGCAATAAGTGCCTTTATCATACCAAGAATTTCTGAAATATTCTCAGTTGCTCTTGGATAAAGCGTCGCCGGTTTAATTCTTAATCTTTTAATGTCTTCAAAAAAAGCATCTGAATATTTTTTTGCTACTTCACTTGCGGGAATTTTTTCTTCAATGGATTTTTTAATAATCTTATCATCAATATCAGTAAGATTCATAACATACTTCACATTATATCCTTTATATTCGAGGTACCTTCGGATAATGTCAGCCATTATAAATGTCCGGGCATTACCGATATGGAAATAATCATAAACGGTAGGTCCGCAAATGTACATACCTACATTTGGTGGATTCAACGGAACAAATTCCTCGATTTGCTTTGTTAATGTGTTGTATAATTTCAGCATCGATATCTTAATTAAAGAATTAAATACATCTGTTAATATAATTATATCAGCAATGAATTTCAGATTTCAGGTGTTCTTAGTTTCTTAAGTAATAACTTCATATCATCCGGAAGTTCAGAATCAAAAAACATTTTTCTCTTTTCCAAGGGATGATAGAATCCGACGGTTTTTGCGTGAAGAGCTTGTCTTGGCATAATCTCCAGCAGATTCTGAACCCGTGCTTTAATCTTTGGCAACTCTGAACCATAATTTATTTGTCTCCCTCCATAAGTCGGGTCACCAAAAACCGGTTTTCCAATGCCGGATAAATGCACTCTGATTTGATGAGTTCTTCCAGTCTTTAAGTTAATTTTTAAATATGAAGTAAATTCAAATTCTTCCAGAACCTCATATAATGTAAGAGCTGTTCTTCCTTCATTTTCACTGATTGAGAATTTTTTTCTATCCTTTTTACTTCGAACAATGTTAAAAGATATTTCACCTTTTTTCTCTTTAAATTTTCCCCAGCAGATGGCGTGATACTCACGATCAACAGTTCGTTTACTGAACTGCTCTGCAATTTTTGCGTGAGTAAAATCATCCTTGGCAACAACAAGCAATCCGCTTGTATCTTTATCTAGGCGATGAATAATTCCCGGTCTCCCCGGTTCATTTAATCCACTGAGTTTTTTTGTATGATGAAGAAGTGCATTTACAAGTGTGCCTGTGTAATTTGCATAAGCCGGGTGAGCAACCATTCCTGCGGGTTTATTTATTACAAGCAGATACTCGTCTTCATAAAAAATATCAAGCGGAATATTTTCAGGTTCAGTTTCTTCAGGTCGTGGTGTTATCGGGTGGACTGCTTCAATTATGTCAAACGGCTTAACCTGATAGTTTGATTTAACAACAGCACTATTTACTGTTACAAATCCGGCATCAATTAATTTTTGAACTTTTGAGCGGGTAGCATTTTCAATTGATTTGGAAAGAAAAACATCCAGCCTTTCTTTCTTCTTCCCTTCGGGAATTTCAAAGCGATATTTCTTTTCCTTTATCAGTTTCACCATCATTCAAACCATCATTTATATTTTTCGAAGATGGTTCATTTACAGAATTAAGACTATCAGTGTTTGCACGTGTAGCAGCTAACTCTTCAGCTTCCTTAATTTTTTTATCTTCAGCTTCGTGATGCCTGTAGAAGAATAACAGAATTAAAACACCAATTGAAACAGCAGCATCTGCAATATTGAAGATTGGCCATCTATCATAATTTCTTCCAAAAATTGAAAAGTTGAAGAAATCAAAATCAAAAAAATCAACGACCTTTCCATAGAACAATGGTGCATAGTCATAAATGAGCCCGTAAAACATCCTGTCAATAACATTTCCTACGGCACCACCGAGAATTAACGCAATTGCTATTTTAAGAGAAAGAGATTTGTTGCGAATAATAAAAAGATATATCAGCAAACCGAAACTTGCTACCAGGGAAAAAACAGAAATCAGAAGTTTAAAGTCAGAGCCCGGGTCAAAACCAAATGCCATTCCCGGATTTTCTGTAAATGTTATTCTGAAGAAGTCATCAATAACCGGAATTGATTCACCCAGATACATACCTTCAAATTTTATGTTCAATGAAGGAATAGATATTCCTTTAATATAAAACTTTGATAATTGATCGGTGACAATTACAGCCAGAGTTAAATAAATTATTTTCAATGAGTGTCCTCTCTCTCTTCGACAGCCTGTGGAATCATTTCTTCCCGATGTTTATTGCTCTTTAAGGTGAGTATCAAATAAATAAGAAGAAAGACACCCGATAGAATACTTATGTCTGCGAAATTAAACACATAATTACCATGAATGTTATCAAAAATAAAAAATTTGAAAAATCTTACATCAAGAAAGTCCACTACGTTACCCTGAAACAACGGGGCATAATTATAAAACAGACCATAGAATATTCTATCAAATAAATTTCCTGCTGCCCCGCCAAGGATGAGAGCTACGGCAACTTTTATTTTCTTGTCAGATTTTTTTTCAAAAATCAGAAAGCAGAAAAAACCAATACAAGTAAGAAAAGTGATAACGAATATCAGGTCCTTTAATGATTCACCCGGATCAATTCCAAAAGCAATTCCGGGATTTTCAACGAGAGTAAAATGCAAAACATTATTTATAATCGGTTTACTTTCGCCCGGATACAGACCCGTGTGATTTATGTTAAACCATGGTATGCTGAATCCTCTAACGAATACTTTACTTATCTGATCTATCAGAAGTAGAATTAATGAAAGAAAAAGAATTTTCAATATTTGGTTTTGCCTTCTTGCTTACTTAAGTAAGATTACTTCTTTTCCTGTCTTTGCTTTATTGGCAAGCAATGCTGACTATGCGGAACTGCTTCGAGCCTTTCTTTTGGAATCAAAGGACAGGTCTCACAAAGATGCTGTGGTTCATCAATACATTCGATGCAAATACCATACGTGCCTGCATCTATTCTCTTCAATGCATCTTCCAGATATCCCAGAAATTTATTTTCTCTTTGCGCATAAAGAAAAGTCTTTTCTCTTTCCATCGCATCTGTTCCCTGTTCAGCCATATGTAAAGAGTACGGTGAATTTTCGTTTATATATTCTCCGGTTGTAGGATCGAGCATCTGTTCCTTTAGATTTTGAAGCTGTTCAATTATCTCATCTCTTTTATCGAGAATGATTTGTCTGAAATGTTCCAGATCCTTTTTACTGTATCCTTTAATCTTATGAATGGCTTTATTACGTGATTCAACAATATCCTCAACCTTAACTTCAACAACAGGTTTAGTTGCTTTTATTTTTTTAACAGAGACGGCTTTTACTGCTTTCCTGAGAGGTTTAATTTCCTTTTTAACAACAGCACTTTTAGCCGGTGATTTTTTAGCGACAGCGATTTTCTTAACCGGCTTTTTAGCAGTTGTTTTCTTTTGTGGTTTTTTAGCAGCAGCTTTTTTAGCCATTTTCTTTTTGGCAGGTTTCTTTACTACTTTTTTTGCCATTTTGATTTCTCCTATAATTAAATATTTAATTTTTCTATTTTAATTTTAATTTCATCCCCGCTGATTTTCCAGTCCTGAATGAATCCGCCAGCGAGTTCTGTTTTATTTTCAATTTTATCCGCAAGAGTTTCGGCAGAAATGTAATTTGCAAAAGTTCTAATTGCAAATGTAAAATCTGAACCAGCCATAAACTCAATGTTTATTTTATCGGTAACCTGGAAGCCTGCATCTTTCCTCATATTCTGTACTCTGTTTACAAATTCTCTTGCCAGCCCTTCCGAAATAAGTTCTTTACTAAGCTGTGTATCTACAGCTACAGTCAAACCATTTTCGCTTTCAACAATCCAGCCTGTAACTTGTTCGCTTTGAACCTCAACATCATCAGGTGTGATAGAATAATTTTCACCATCAATTTCAATGTTTACCGGATTACCCTTCTCAATTAAACCAATTTCCGTGGAAGTGAAATTTTTTATTCTCTCTGCCACCGGTTTAACTTTATTCCCAAATTTCGGTCCGATCGTTTTAAAGTTTGCTTTAGCCGATTTGTGAACGAGAGTGGAATCGTCATCCAGAATTTCCAGTTCTTTAATATTAACTTCTTCAAGGATTACATCTTTCATCTTTGACAGAGCATCTCTCATATTGTTTCCGACAACAACCATTAATTTTTTTAATGGCTGCCTGACTTTTAAATTTGATTTTGCTCTGATTGCCCGCACAAGGTAAACAACATGCTGGGCAACATCCATTTTCAATTCAAGTTCTCTGTCAATTTCACCAGTTTCAGGCAAATCAGCCAGGTGAACCGATTCAATATTTTCACTCTTTGTTACTGAATTCAAATTTCGGAACAATTCTTCAGCAAGAAACGGAGCAAACGGTGCAATGAGTTTCGAAACTGTAACCAGACATTCGTAAAGAGTCTGATATGCAGCTAATTTATTTTCATTCATCTCAGATTTCCAGAAACGTCTTCTGCATCTTCTCACGTACCAGTTTGAAAGATGATCAATAGTAAAATCAGAAATTGCTCTTGCAGCCTTGGTTACCTCATACTCATCCATCAGTTTGATGTTATTTTCAACCAGTGAATTAAGCTTTGAAAGAATCCATCTGTCTATTTCTTCACGCTTAGGTAATGGAACAGAATTTTGTTTATTTTCAAATCCATCAATATTAGCATAAAGAGCAAAGAAAGCATAAGTATTGAGCAAAGTTCCAAAAAATTTTCTCTGGACTTCAACGAGCCCTTCTTCATCAAAAAGAGTCGGACGCCACGGCGGACTGTTTGTAACAAGGTACCATCTGGTAGCATCTGCCCCATATTTTTCAAACAGAACAAACGGGTCAACTGTGTTGCCTTTGGACTTGGACATTTTCATTCCGTTCTTATCGAGTATCAGCTCATTTACAATGACATTTTTATAAGCAACATTATCAAATAACATTGTGGCAATTGCATGAAGAGTATAGAACCAGCCGCGGGTTTGATCAATTCCTTCACAAATGAAATCTGCAGGAAAAGCTTTCTGTTCAAACCACTCCTTATTCTCAAATGGATAATGATATTGTGCAAAAGGCATTGCACCGGAATCGAACCATACGTCAATCAGCTCAGGAGTTCTCTTATATATTTTTCCATTTATTTCGAACAACACTGTATCAACAAATGGTTTGTGTAAATCTATGTTTTCGACTTCACTAACAGGAATTCTTTTATCGTTTTCAACGATGAATCCTTTTTTCAATTCTTCGATGCTGCCAACCGCAAACGAGTCACCATCTTCGTTAACCCAGATAGGAAGCGGAGTTGCCCAGAATCTGTCACGCGATAAAGCCCAGTCTTTATTTTCTTCAAGCCAGTTGCCAAATCTTCCGGAACCAACTTCAGGCGGCTGCCAGTTAATTGTTTTGTTGAGTTCAATCATTCGTTTTGCAACGCTTGTTGTTCTGATGAACCATGACTCGCGAGCATAATAAATAACCGGAACATCCTGGTTTCGCCAGCTGAATGGATAAGTGTGAACTATTGTTTCCTTTTTATAAAGCTTGCCTTCTGATTTTAACTGATTTATAATTTCTTTATCTACATCTTTAACAAACTGTCCTGCATAATCAGTTACTTCCGGAGTAAATCTTCCGCCTCTGTTAACCGGCTGCAGCATTGGTAAATTATATTTCTTCGAAAGATCATAATCATCAGCACCAAATGCAGGAGCTATGTGAACAATACCTGAGCCGGTATCTGTACTGACAAAATCTCCAAGGCAAACGAAGAAAGCTTTTTTGTTAGGTTTGACATAAGGCAGTAATTGTTCATATTCGATTCCTTCCAAATCTTTACCTTTCATCTCATGAAGAATTTCATATTCACCATCAAGAGTTGAAAGTAATTCTTTCGCAAGAATAATTTTCTTTTCCTTATTAAGAACCTTCACATAATCCACATCCGAACCAACAGCAAGAGCAACGTTTGAAATCAGTGTCCACGGTGTTGTTGTCCAAACAAGAAAGTATTCATCTTTATCTTTTAATTTAAAGAGAACGTAAACCGATGGGTCTTTTGTTTCTCTGTAACCAAGTGCCAGTTCTGCCATAGAAAGAACTGTCTCAGATTTAGGATCCTGCGGAACAATTTTATAATCTTTATAAATAAGACCTTTTTCAAAAAGTTTTTTAAGTGCCCACCATACAGATTCGATATATTCGTTGGTTAAAGTGATGTATGCTGATTTAAGATCAATCCAGTAGCCCATTCGTTCGGTCATCTTTTCCCAGAGATCAAGATAAGTGAATACAGAATCGCGGCAAGCCTTATTGTATTTTTCTATTCCGTATGTTGCAACTTCACTTTTGTTTTTAATGCCAAGAGTTTTTTCAACTTCAATTTCAACCGGAAGTCCGTGAGTATCCCAACCAGCTTTTCTTTCAACACGATAACCGCACATTGTTTTGTATCTGCAAACAATATCTTTTAAAGTGCGTGCCATTACGTGATGAATGCCGGGTTTACCGTTTGCTGTTGGAGGACCCTCATAAAAAGTAAACAACTTTTCAGATGAACGGAACTGAATGCTCTTTTCGAAAATTTTTCTCTCTTTCCAGAATTGCAGAATATTCTGCTCGGTTTCCGGAAATTTTATTTTTTCTAATCCTTGTTTATACATTGGTAAACTTATTTAAGATCTTCATATCTTTTTATTAATTCTCTTTCAGCATGTATAAATTCTTTCAGCTCCTGATCGATGCGTTCCTTTTTCAGAATTATATTTTTTGCTGCTGCTTCAGCATCATTAACTATTTTCTCAGCTTTAATCTGAGCTTCTTTAATTAAAAGTTCTGCTTCTTTTTTTGAATCGGCAGCGGTTGCTTCGAGAACTTTAACCTTTTCTCTCAAAATCAGAGCTTCCTTTTCACCGCTTACAATCTCGTGAATTGCCATACCAAAAATTCCCATAGCTCCAAGTGTAATATTACGAAGACTAAAAAGTATGAGATTCTCGCTTAGCAGTTCAAAGGTTCCGAAGTATTCATTAAAGAAAATTATTATAGCTATACTAATTAATGTAACCGCAACAATCACAGCAAAAACAACTTTTCCGCCAGTCTGCCAGCCGAGAGATCGGTTTATATACCAGCCGCAGGCAAAACATAAAATTGAAAGTACAAACCAGACTGCAAAATTTCTTTCACCAAAGTTGAATAGTGACGTGTTTAAAAAATCAGAGGCAAAAATTAATAAACCCAATAAAACCGGAACGCTGTATTTGGTAAAAAACTTTTTCATTTCAGCCTCTTAATTAATTCTTTCATAATTAAAGTCATTTTTGGTTCTGCCTGCATCGCTGTTGCAATTATTTCTTCAACGTTAACAGGTTTAAGTGAATCAGGAAAGCATTCATCTGTTACAATACTGATTCCGAGCACCTTCATTCCCATATGATTAGCAACAATATTTTCAGGAATGGTTGACATCCCAACTACGTCTGCACCTGTTGCTCTCAGGAATCTGTATTCCGCTTTTGTTTCGAGATTCGGTCCGGGCACGGCAACATAAATTCCCTTCTGAACTTTAATTTTATTTTCGAGTGCAATTTTTTCAGCAAGATCAATCAGTTCTAAACTGTAAGGTTCACTCATATCAGGAAATCTTGGTCCCAGTTCATCTTCATTTTTTCCGATTAACGGATTATCGCCGAGCATATTAATGTGATCAACCATTATCATCACATCGCCTTTTCTGTATTGAGGATTCATTCCTCCGCAGGCGTTGGAAACAAGTAATGTTTCCACACCAAGAAACTTCATAACACGAACAGGGTACGTTATCTGCTGCATTGTGTAACCTTCATAGAAGTGAAATCTTCCCTGCATAGCTACAACATTTTTACCGTTCAATGTTCCGAATATCAATTTGCCATGATGTGATTCAACTGTTGAAATCGGGAAATGCGGAAGGTCTTCATAATCAATTTGATGCCTGACATTAATTTCATTTACAAGACCGCCCAAACCGGTACCAAGGATAATTCCGATCGGATACTTTTCCGTTGTATGTTTCCGGATTACTTCAAGTGTCTCATTAATATTTGAAATTAACCTGCTCATACCTATAAAAGTTTGTCAACTATTCCATCAACATCAATATCAAATTTTTCCGGTGTTTCCTGAACCTTTGATTTTTTTGGTTCTTCACCGGCATCTTTAACTTTTCCTTCCAGCAGATATGCCTGAGAGTTGACAATAGCTTTTAATCTCGCTATTACCAAATTCTTTTCTTCCCGCAAAGTAATAACGGCACTCCGCATTTCATTGGCAATATCTTCAGCATTTTTAATTATCTGTGAAGATTTAATTTCCGCTTCCCTGACAATTAATTCCGCTTGTTTCTTTGCCGACTCTATTGCCTGAGCAGCAGTTTCCTGATGTTTTAAAAGTGTCTCTTGTAAATTCTTTTCTATCTTTTGAAACTCCGTAACCTTTGCATTCAGATTTTCAACTTCCTGTTTAAGGGTTTCATTTTCATTAATCAACTCTTCCATTTCAGAAGATATTTTATCAAGAAAAGCCTGAACTTCATCAATATTATATCCTCTGAAAGATTTTTCGAATTCCTGCTTCTTAATAAAGAGCGGCGAAAGTTTCATGACTGCCTCCAGTCTTTTAAAGTGTTTCGTTGACCAAAGATTGCTGAACCTATTCTTAGCATAGTTGCTCCTTCCTCAATTGCAATTTCGTAATCGCTTGTCATTCCCATTGAAAGCTCTCTAAGGTCAAACCCATTTTGATTAATTTCATCTTTTAATTTACGTAAATCAGAGAAACTTTGCCTTATAACTCTCTCATCATCAGTGAACGGAGCCATTGTCATCAAACCAACTAATTCAATGTTTGGGAGAGATGAACAATGTTCTACGACATCTAATACTTCAGCGTAGTTACTCAGACCTGACTTTGAATCTTCGAATGATGTTTTAACTTCCAACAAAATTTTTTGAACCTTGTTTAACTTTTTTGCTTCCTTGTTTATTTCATCTGCAAGAATTATTGAAGCTACTGAGTGAATATAGGTTGCAGCTTTAACTGCATACTTTACTTTATTTCTCTGAAGAGTGCCGATAAAATGCCAGGTAACTTTATCACCAAGAATTTCATACTTATCTCTGAGTTCCTGAGCTTTGTTTTCACCAAAATCGGTTATACCCAGTCTGTTCGCTTCACTTATAGCATCTATACCGAAGAACTTAGATACTGCAACTAGCCTGATTTCTTGCGGATTTCGCTTAATTTCGGCACATTTTATACCTATTGTCTCCTTGAGTTGCTTGATATTTTCTGCTATCATAAAAAAATTAAGGCTGTGAATGTATATTATTCGGCATCAAAAATCAATCTGAAACGAAGAAATATTCACGAAACTTTTTAAAGAAATTAAGGCTACTCGTATGTCAGGTTAATTCTAAAGAAAATTATTGATGAGCTCCTCTCCAAATTTTAAATCACAAGATATGATTCTTCGTTTTAGTAATTTTGAAAGTCATTTTATCAATTATACGGAGTATCAATGGAAATTAAGTTGTTAAATAAGATAAAGGAGAAAGCATCGAAGGCAAGAAAGACGATAGTCCTACCTGAATCCCACGATGAAAGAGTCCTAAAAGCAGCAGAAAAGCTTACTAAAGAAAAAACAGTTTCTGTAATTACTCTCGGTGATGAAGACCGTATTCACAAAGATGCAAAACGGCTGGATGTTGATTTGACAGGAGTCAGAATCATCAATCCAACTACATCGGACAAGCTGAGCGATTTTACAAATATCTTCTTCAACCTTCGCAAGCATAAAGGTGTAACAATCGAGCAGGCAAGAAGCACTGTTCAGCAGGATTTGTTTTTTGCTGCGATGATGGTAAAAGAAAATATGGTTGACGGAAGTGTTGCAGGTTCAGCTTCTGCAACTGCTGATGTTATGCGTGCAGGAATTCAATGTATCGGAATGCCGGAAGGAATTTCAATAGTATCTAGTTTCTTCCTCATGCTTTTTCCTGATAAGAATTATTCTTTCGCTGATTGTGCCGTCGTCCCCGATCCGGATGAAAAGCAGTTAGCAGATATTGCAATCTCAACTGCAGATAACCACAGAAAGCTAACAGGCGAAGAGCCTTTTATTGCAATGCTTTCATTCTCTACAAAAGGAAGTGCAAAACACGAAGCAGTAGATAAAGTTTTAAATGCAACTGCAATCATCCGGCAAAAGAGATCTGATTTAAATGTTGATGGCGAACTTCAATTCGACGCTGCAGTTATCGAATCAATTGGGAAAAAGAAAGCGCCGGGAAGCAACGTTGCCGGAAAAGCAAATGTTTTAATATTCCCTGATTTGAATTCAGGAAATATCGGTTACAAGATAGCACAGCGCTGGGGCAAAGCAGAAGCAGTCGGTCCAATGGTTCAGGGATTGAAGAAACCTTTCTTCGATTTGAGCCGCGGCTGTAGTGTTGAAGATATAGCAAACACAGCGGTAATTGCTGCGTTGATGAGTTAGCCTCACCCAAACCCTCTCCAAAGGAGAGGGCTTTTATATTTTTTCAACACAAAGGTCATAGCACAGGTCTCCTCCATAGGAGTCCTTTGGACTGACCTGTGTGCTCTTAGAACACAGCGAAGGATCGGAGTTCCAGGTTAAATTGCATCGTATAGTCAAACTTAATATTTTGTTAAAGGATGAACATTATTTTTCTGACATTATTTGCATTCATAATTAATATTCCATTTGGATATTGGAGGTCAAATGTCCGAAAATATTCATTGCAGTTTTTTCTGGCGATACATGTTCCAGTTGCATTAATTATTTTATTCCGGTTGCTTACTGGTAAAGGATTCGAGGTTGAAACACTTTTCTTTACTGTTCCGGCATTTTTCTTCGGACAATTTGCCGGGTCAAAAATATATTCATTCAGAAAGCACAGAGAAGCCGTTCCACTCACTTCCTGCCTGGTAATGGACCTCGTCAGAGTAAAAAATTCTCCCAAAGATTAATTTGAACTTATTTTATTTTTAGATTGTTTTAAGTAAAACTTTTATCTGTCCGCTAAATTACAAACCGGTGAAACGGTTGAAGGAAAGCCTTGTTAATTTTAAAAAAGTAAGGAGAAGAAATGTTAAACAAAATAATTTTCACTGTAATGCTTATAATTTCTTTACAGTTATTCGCTCAGGATAATTCAGCAAAAAATACAAAGGTCATAAGTTCAATGGATAACATTAACGATATTACAGTTCTCGATATGAACAATAAAGAAGTGAAACTTTCTGATTACAAAGGGAAAGTTTTATTAATTGTAAACGTTGCAAGCGAGTGCGGCTATACACGTCAGTACGCTGGTTTGCAGGAAGTTTATGAAAAATACAATCCACAGGGATTTGAGATACTCGCTTTCCCCTGTAACGATTTTGGCGGACAGGAGCCTGGCTCAAATGAACAGATACAAAATTTCTGCAGCTCTAAATTTGGAGTAACTTTTAAATTATTTGATAAGATAAAAGTTCTCGGGAATGATAAATCACCACTTTACGAAAGATTGATAAATAATTCTGTTACTGAAAAAGGTGACGTGAAGTGGAACTTCGAAAAGTTTCTGATTTCAAAAGATGGCAAAATTATAAATAGGTTTAGAACCAAAGTTGAGCCGACGAGTGAAGAAGTAATTACTGCAATTGAGAAAGAATTAAAAAAGTAATCAGTTTAGCTTTCGGGGTTAATACATCCATTATATAGTTTTAATCCCGAATGCTGCTAATTTTAAACCTGCAGCAATTACGAAATCTCTCAAAAAATTTATTTGCGTTATCATGGAGTTTTAATTACTCTGAATTTTCTTAAAATAAATTAATGAATTAGGATAACAAGTCCTGTATTTCCAAAAATAATTTCCATTTCATTAAGCAGAAGCAATAATACCTAAAAAGGAATCAGCTTTAAGACACGCACCTCCTACCAGTGCGCCATCAATATCCTTTTGTGAAAGAAGCTCACCTGAGTTATCCGGTTTAACACTGCCTCCGTACTGAATAATTAAATTTTCACCAACCGATGATGAATAATTTTTAACCACCAATCCACGGATATAAGAATGAACTTCCTGCGCCTGTGCAGGAGTTGCAGTTTTTCCTGTTCCTATTGCCCAAACAGGTTCATAGGCAATTATAATATTTTTCATTTGGTCAGGTGTAACTTCTTCCAAACCTTTTTCAACCTGTCTTGAAACGACCTGCATTGTATTACCGCTTTCTCTCTGCTCGAGTAATTCACCGACACAAAAAATTGGTTTCAGTCCTTTTGAAAGTGCAGCTAATATTTTTTTGTTTATCAGTTCATCTGATTCGTTAAATATTACTCTTCTTTCTGAGTGACCGAGAATAACGTATTCGCAGCCAACGGACTTCAACATATCTGCAGAAATTTCTCCGGTATAAGCTCCGCTTTCTTCATAATACATATTCTGCGCACCAAGTTTTATCTTAGTCCCTTTTAATAAATTACTAACTTCACTCAGCGAAGTAAATGGTGGACAAACAATAACTTCAGCTTTGTCATTTTTACCTAAACCATTTATTATTTCAGATACAAGTTTCTGTGACTGGTGCAGGTTCATATTCATTTTCCAGTTGCCTGCAATAATTTTTTTTCTCATTGTTACCTCTTTGTTTTCATTTTCTGTTATGCAAAGTTAGTAAAGTTATTAAAAATAAATTCGAATAGTTGATATCCTAAAAATATGAAATCAAAAATTCCACGCCAGGTTCTGATTCTCGGAATGGTAAGTTTGTTTACAGATATTGCCAGCGAAATGCTTTATCCTGTTACACCGATTTTTCTAACCGCAATACTTGGTTCATCAATGGCTGTTGTTGGAATTATAGAAGGTATTGCAGAATTTATCGCCGGATTGCTCAAAGGGTATATCGGAAATCTTTCAGATAAAGTTGGAAAGAGATCGGTTTTTGTTGTAATTGGTTACGGACTCTCAGCAATTTCAAAACCACTGCCCGGAATATTTCAAAACATTCCGACTGTTTTATTCTCAAGAGCTGCAGACAGAACAGGAAAAGGAATCCGCACTGCTCCGCGTGATGCTTTGCTTGGAAGTTACAGCAATGGAAATTCAGGAGCTGTTTTTGGATTTCACAGAGGAATGGATACACTTGGTGCTGCAATTGGTCCAATCGCAGCGCTGGTATTGCTTAATTACTTCCCGGATAATTTTCAATTGATTTTTCTTCTTGCTTTTGTTCCATCTGCAATTGCCGTTATGCTCACCATGCTGATAAAAGATAAACCAACAAATACTAATCTAAAAAGTAAACAGAATTATTTTGAATTCTGGATATCATCTCCTAAGACTTATAAAAAAATTCTTATCCTGATTGTAATATTTTCTCTGGTCAACAGCAGTGATGTTTTTCTTATACTCAAATCGAGAGACGTTTCTGATTCCAGCACACTTGCAATCTTTGGATACATATTTTATAATTTGATTTATGCTCCAGCCTCATATCCGCTTGGTGGTCTGTCAGATAAATATGGGAAGAAAAAAATCTTCTCGCTTGGTTTGGTAATTTTCTCACTGGTTTATTTTGGTTTTGCGTTTATACCTGATATAAAAATCATCTGGCTGTTATTTGCGTTTTACGGAATATATGCTGCCGCAACTGAAGGAATTTCCAAAGCGTGGGTTTCCGATTTAATAGCCGATGAACAACGCGGTTCAGCAATTGGATTATTAACAATGCTTTCAGGTTTTTCAGTTATGATTGGATCTTTTTTAACCGGAATTTTGTGGGATAATTTTGGTTCTGCTGTTCCATTTTTACTTTCAGCTGTTGTTAGTTTATTTATTGCCTCTATTATTTTCTTTCAAAAAGACGGGTAATGCTAATAAATCATACCTGTAATCTCTCTTTTCAAATTCGTATTTTGAGCATCAATTTTATCAAATTATGAACGGGAAAAGAAAAGAATTAGCTGTTGTTGCAGTCAGCGGAGGAATGGATAGTTGTGTAACCTCTGCAATTGCAAATGAAAATTATCAGCTTGCTTTTGCACATATAAATTATGGTCAGCGAACTGAAAGAAGAGAGTTGATAGCTTTTAATGATATTGCCGATTACTTTAATGTTAACAAAAGATTAGTAATTGACCTTACTCATCTTTCAAAAATCGGCGGTTCATCTTTAACTGATAAAAATATTTCAGTAACGAAAGCAGATTTGAATGCAAAGGAAATACCAACATCCTATGTCCCATTCAGGAATGCAAATATTCTTTCTGCCTGTGTTAGCTGGGCAGAGGTTCTGAATGCAAAAGCGGTTTTCATCGGTGCAGTGTTCGAGGATTCTTCCGGTTATCCTGATTGCACCCCGGAATTTTTTTCTGCATTCGAAAAGATAGTTGAGCTTGGAGCAAAACCAGAAACAACAATTAAAATTGTTACGCCGGTTATTCATATGTCAAAGATTGAGATTATAAAAAAAGGAATTGCACTAAATGCACCTTTACATCTGACCTGGAGTTGTTACCAGAATGAAGACAAAGCTTGTGGTGTTTGTGATAGCTGCGCGCTTCGGCTGCGAGGATTTCAACAAGCAGGAATCGAAGATCCGATTCCTTATGTCACAAGACCAACTTATATCTGATGAATAAAACTTATCTAAGAATAAGGATCAACGATTTCAGATTTTAGAAGTTATTCAAATGAATAAAAAGGATTTAGAAGAAAGATTAATAAACTTTGCAGTTTTAATAGTTGAAATTGCAACAAATTGCCGAATACAAAAGTCGGTAATCACCTCTCTGGGCAATTGGTAGGATCCGGAACTTCTTCCGCACTAAATTATGGCGAAGCTCAAAGCGGTGAATCAAGAAAGGATTTCATTCATAAAATTAAAATTATACTGAAAGAATTACGGAAAACATAGATTTGTTTGAAGATAATTGATCGCACGAAACTTCTGACAGCATTTGAGATATTACAGACTGCTTTAAAAGAGAACGACGAACTGTTTTCTATCTTTGTAATGAGTGTTGAGACTGCAAGCAAAAATCTTAAATCATAATTCGTTAATAGTTAATCTTAGATCAAAAAAATTATTAAAAGGGAACTAATGAATAAGAAACAAAAACTCCTGGAAACATTTAAAAACGAATTTCCTGAACGGGATTATACAATAATTCACACAGCACCTGAATTTACTTCGCTTTGTCCAAAGACCGGTCAACCGGACTTTGCAACAATCACAATCGAGTATGTTCCGGATAAACTTTGTGTGGAATTAAAATCATTAAAAATTTATCTTAACTCTTACCGCAATGATGGCTTGTTTTATGAAAGTGCAACAAACAAAATTCTTGATGACCTGGTTGCAGTTTGTAAACCCAGATATATGCTGATAACGGCGGAGTTCAATGTTCGGGGAGGGATTTCTTCTGTCATTGAAGCTGAATATTACAGTGATAAATTTACTAAATAATAAAAGTAGATTGATTCAGGAAAACTAATTTGAAATCAGAATTGAAAAAAATATTTCAGGAAAGACGGGATAAATTGTTCGCCGCTTATTCCAAGCAGGCTGATGCTCTGAGGTTCAGTAAAGAATACAGT
Source organism: Ignavibacteriaceae bacterium (assembly GCA_013388525.1). The sequence goes on from JACAFA010000240.1 coordinate 46,600, forward strand.
TTACTGATTGAAGAGATGATACGTGCTGTTGCAGGAAATAATAAATATAATTTTGCCGTTGCATCTGCCGGAAGTTTTAGCCGTAGAGAATTTTCACCTTATTCTGATATTGATATCATCTTCATAGCTGAATCTGTTGAAGATAACGAAAAAGAAATTTCTGAGCTTGTTACAAAATTCTGGGATAATGGTCTGGAGGTTTCTCATACCGTCAGAGATTTAAACGACATCCAAAAATATAAGCTTACCGATCTTCACACATTCACACAATTTTTTGAAACAAGATATCTTCTTGGCTCCGAGAAAATTTATAATCAATGGAACGAAGAGCTTATAAGAACACTTAACGAAGACATTAAAGATCAGCTGATTAAAGGATTGATTGAAGACTCTGAAGAGAGATACAGAAAGTACGGCAACTCACCCAAAATGCTGGAACCAAATGTGAAGTTCTCCGCAGGTGGACTCAGAGATTTACAGCTGGTTGAATGGATGTACATCTTTTCAAAAAAAGAATTATTCGACAAACAACAGGAAGCGACGCAGATTGAAACATTCCTCAAATTAATAAAAGAAAATAAAATTACTTCTGCTGATGAATGCAGCCGTGTTCTCAGCAGCTATAAGCTGATTCTTTCTGTAAGAAACCTGATGCATCTTGAAGCAAAACAAAAGAACGACCGTTTTGAGTTCAGTGAGCAGATTCGGATAGCTAAAATATTTGGCTTTGAGGAAGATTCATTAACAGATTTTATGAGGATTTATTTTAATGCTGCAGTTATTCTTAACCGCTTCTCTAAATCAATGATAAAAAAATTCTATGATGATACTTTTGTTTCATTACCTGCATCACTTTCAATTAGCCTTGATGACGATTTTGAAATGAAGGGAAGAGTTATTTCGATGCGCAATAATGCTCAGTTAAGTATGTCAGATATTCTTCGGGCTTTTTATTATCGCGGGCTTCACTCAGCGCGGTTTGACGAAACACTTCGTTCTTATATTGTAGATAAATTTGAAACAACTGACAGGCATCAACTGGAGGAAAGTGAGTCATCCGTATTCTTCAGAGAAATTTTAAAACTGCCAAAAAACGTTGGTCAGACTCTGTACGTAATGAATGAACTTGGAGCGCTTGGTGCTTTTATGCCCGAGTTTAAAGAACTAAACGGCTTCTTGCAGCATGGTGTTTATCACTCATACACTGCCGATGAACACACTTTAGTCGCAATTCAGAATGTAGAGAAACTCTCAAATGAAAATTCCCTGCTTGGAAGAATTTTTAACAAGCTTAAAGATAAAGAGAAACTTATGCTGGCGCTTCTGCTCCATGATATTGCCAAACCAATTAACATCAGCGGACATGAAATCCTCGGAGCTGAACTTGCCGCTTCTATTATGTACAGGATGGGTTATAGTGATGAAGAAATAAGTATTGTTTCATCTCTGGTTATGAATCACCTGGTAATGGAACAAACTGCATTCCGAAGAAATTTAAATGATCCTGACACACTTAATAACTTTTCTTCAAGATTTAATTCAATTGAAGAGCTCGAACAACTCTATCTTTTAACTTATGCTGATCTTTCTGCTGTTAATCCCGTTGTCTGGACAAACTGGAAGAGCGAGCTTCTGGCAGAACTTTACAGGAAAACCCGCGCAATGCTCGAAGAAAAAATTTCCGGAGAGGAGCTTTTATACTCAACCACTTATGTAGTCCCAAAAGAAATTAGCAAGTACTCTCCTAATATTTCAGAAGAAGCTGCACAAAATCATATAGACTCAATTGATGATTTGGCTTATTCTCGTCACTTCAGCGCTGAAGAAATTGCAAAACATATTGAAGAAATTGAAAAAGGGTTGGCGGTTTCTGTTCTCTTCTCCGATTCAAACGGCTACACCGGCATTACAGTCATTACAAAAGATTTTCCTTCACTGCTTTCAAAACTATGCGGAGTGCTCGCAATAAACGATATCAACATTCATGATGCTAAAATCTTTACTCGTAAAGATGGAATTGTAATTGACACTTTTAACGTAACAGATTTCAGTACACACAAAAAACTTGAACACGATAGATTTAAGAAAATTGAAGATGATATGAACCTTGCTGTAAGAGGGTTGCTGCAGTTGGGAAAAGAAGTTGCTTTATTAAAATCAAAATGGTGGAGAATTGAAAGCAAGCTGTTCAAGAAAAAAGGGAATGTTAAAGTCGCATTTGAAAATCACGAGAGATATACCATCATTGATGTGCACTCACCTGACCGGTTAGGTTTTCTTTACCACGTAACAAGCAAAATGAATGAGCTTGGTTTAAATATTTTCTTTGCAAAAATTTCTACACAGGGAGACGAAATTGTTGATGCATTTTATGTGCTCGACAGAAACAATAAAAAGATTTCCCCGAATGATTATGAGTTTATCAAAAATGAAATCACTTCTGCAATTGATAAATTATTATAAGGATTATATTGAACTACACAGATAAACAAAAACCCATTGGTGTATTCGACTCGGGTATTGGCGGACTCACAGTCGTAAAAAGACTCGCATCAACTCTTCCGAAGGAAAACATAATTTATTTCGGTGATACGGCTCGTGTACCTTATGGATCAAAATCAAATTCAACCGTGATTGAATATTCAATTCAGAACACAAAGTTTCTGTTGCAGAAAAATATTAAAGCGCTTGTGGTTGCGTGTAATACTGCATCTTCAATTGCTATTCCTGATCTTAAAAAAATGTTTGATATACCAATCATCGGAATGATTGAACCAGGATCAAAGATGGCATTGAAGAAAAGCAAGAACAATAAAATCGGAGTCATCGGAACTAGAGCTACAATAAATAACCTTGCTTATTCAAGGGAAATTAAAAAGCTGAATAACTCCGCTGAGGTGGTTGAAAAACCCTGCCCGCTTTTTGTTCCTCTTGCAGAAGAAGGATGGATAAATCACAGGGCAACTTATGAAATTGCTGAAGAGTACTTAAAAGAATTACGTGATATCGGAATTGATACTTTAGTTCTGGGATGTACGCATTATCCGATTTTATCTGAAGTAATCAAGGAAGTTATTGGAAGCGATGTTATATTAATTGACTCCGGAGTTGCTTCTTCGGAAGTAATAAAATCAGAATTGGTAAAACTCGATTTGCTTTCTGATTCAAAATCAGCCGGAGTACAGGAATATTACGTAAGCGATATTCCGGCAAAGTTCAAAGAAGTCGCAGAACTTTTTCTCGGAAGAGAAATTGACCACGTTCACAAAGTTGACCTGGAAGTGCTGATTTCAGAGCGTTGAAGAATTAATTTTTCACATCTTTCTTATTTCCCCCTCAAAAAGTTTCTTCAGGATTTTTCTGTCAGTTGTTTTACTCAATGCGAGCATCAGTTTTATTCTTGCTTTTTGACCATTCAAATAATCTGTGAAAATTACTCCAAGATCGTGCAAATGTTTTCCGGCACCGGGATAACTGTAAATGTAATCTGTTTCTCCGGCAGGACACCGGGAAGTAAGAACAACCGGAATTCCTTTTTCAACCGCATACTTAATTCCTTCAAATGCCGGCGGTGGAACATTACCAACTCCAAGCGCTTCAACCACAATTCCTTCAGCGCCGCTTTCAGCAGAAAACTTAAAAAACTTTTCATCCATTCCGGCGTAAACAGTTAATAAATCCACATTTGAATTAATTTTTTGTGTTTCAATTGTTTCAAGTCTTCTTGGCAAACGGTTAAAGATTACTCTTCCGTTTTGAACAAAGCCAAGATTACCAAAATCCAGACTTTGAAAAGTTTCAAACTCATTGGAAAAAATTTTCGTTACTTCACTGGCTGCATTAACTTCTCCGTGCATACAAACAAGTGTTCCAATTCCTTTTGAATTTTCATTCAGGCAAACCTGGATAGAGTCAATAAGATTTTTTGGTCCATCCCAGTTTGGTTCAGAGCTATTTCGCATTGAACCGGTAAACACAATCGGAATTTCTGTATTGATAGTGAGATCGATGAGGTAGGCAGTTTCTTCGAGAGTGTCGGTTCCGTGAGTTATAACTATACCGTCAAATTTTTTTTCTGCAATTCTTTTTCTCAACTGCTTAGATAACACCATCATTATTTCCGGAGTAACATGAGGTCCGGGATACTTTCCAAAATCATAAAAAGAAATATTTGCCAGCTTTCCTGCTTCCGGAATTTTTTTCAATAGCTCCTTCCCGGAATATCTCGGAACAGCACCACCTGTTCTTCTTTTGTCAATCGTCATCGAAAAGGTGCCGCCTGTAAAAACAATAAGTATATTTTTCTTTTCAGCCATAAGGAAAATGTTTTAATTAAAAAATCAGGCTGAAAATTAAGCTTATTTTAAGAAATTGCCATTTGATTGTAATCACCATTTAACAGATATAGCTTAATTTAACTTGAAGGTGAACTCAGGTTAGATTAACTTTAAACAAAAAAATGAGGAAGTTATGTTGATGGTAGAAGATGTTGATTTAACACCAAATCCACACGCATTAAAATTTATACTAAACCAGAAGCTGCTCAATTACGAAACAAGACAGTATCCGGATAAAGAATCCGCAAAGAATGATCCTTTTGCCTCGGGAATATTTGCACTCGATGGAGTTGTATCGGTTTTCTATATGGATAAGTTTGTTACTATTGAAAAATCTCCAGATGCCAACTGGGGACAAATCCAAAGACCGTTCATTGATTTCCTGAAATCGTTCGATCAAAATTTAATTCCTGAAGAGAAGGTTACTGCACCAACCGCTGAAGAAGAAAACGAGTTGCTCAAAAAAATCAATCAACTTCTTGATCAGAAAGTTAGACCAGCACTTGCAGGAGATGGCGGCGGTTTACAGGTTTTAGGAATTGATGGGTTTACAGTTAAGATAAGATATCAGGGAGCTTGCGGCAGTTGTCCAAGTTCAATCTCGGGAACGCTTATGGCTATTGAAGGTTTATTAAAGAGAGATGTAAATCCTTCTATTCACGTTGTCGCCGCATAAATTATTTAATTGAATTTTCGGGGGCAGAAATCATAACTGGTTTCTTCCCTTTTTTATTCTCCAGATTACACAGAAAATTTTTTATGACAGAGGAATTATACTTCGCTACCGATATCATTGATGGAATTAATTTCAGTGTTATCCTTTCAAACAATGGAATCAGAGAAATTCTGATTAACAGAAAATCGAGTTCAAAAAATCATTCCGGCTTAACTCAGCTTTCTTCAGATAATCCAAAAGTCGTAAACATATTCAATCAACTTAGAGAATATTTTAGCAGACAAAGAAAAGAGTTTGATTTACCACTTGAATTGCTCGGCACAGAGTTTCAAAAAAAAGTTTGGAACGAACTGACGAAAATTCCTTATGGAGAAACTATCAGTTACGGTGAATTAGCTGAGTGGGTGGGAGATAAAAATAAAATGCGTGCTGTTGCTGCGGCAAATGGTGCAAATCCAATCCCGATAATTATTCCCTGTCACAGAGTAATAGGTGCTGATGGAAGTCTGACTGGTTACGGCGGTGGACTTGAGATAAAACAGAAATTACTTGAATTGGAAGGCAGCTGGACAATGAATCTGTTTATACCCTAGTTTACAAATCAATACAATTAATAAAAAAACGCGATAGATTATCCATCGCGTAAATTTTCAAGTCGAATTCTTATTAAATTACTTAACTTCAGAAAGCTTATTTAAATCCTCTACCTGCACAAATTTTTCATTGAATTTATAGTTACCGGCTGTAGTTTTTACAGATTTTATAAACTTCACAGAAATAAGATCGCTTTTTTTCTTCTTTTTTAACTTATCAGAAAATGATTGTTGTTTTGCCATATCAACTCCTTTAATTTGAGGCGCAAATATATCAAAACCAGCCTCAAAAAAAAACATTTTAACCGTATCAGAGGAAAATTATACTTCATAACGAATCCTATTAATTAATGTATCATCCAATAGCTGCGAATTCAATAAAATTTCTTATGGTATGAATTTTCGTTGTTTATTATTCGTCAAATGTTTAGGTTTCAACCACAATTTTCAGGAAAATAAATGTTATTGTTAGCAATTATAGTAATTCTTTCTTATTTGATAGGTTCCATTCCGAACAGCATATTAATAAGTAAAGCTGTTAGCGGTATTGATATAAGAAAGCACGGAAGTGGAAATGCCGGTGGCACTAATGTAATGCGTGTTTTAGGCTGGAAATATGGCTTATTAGTTATATTTCTGGATGCATTAAAAGGTGCAATTGCGGTTGTTATAATTGCACGATTACATTATGGACCACTTCCTTTCGAAAACGTTTCTCCTTTTGATGATTTTACCCTTGTTCAGATAATTGCCGGAATGTCTGCTGTCATCGGTCACATCTGGACTGTATTTGCCGGATTTAAAGGAGGAAAAGGAATTGCTACCGCACTTGGAATGCTTTTAACTTTAATTACTATTGATATGCTGATCGCAGTTGGAATTTTTGCTCTGGTTGTTTTGATTTCAAGATACGTATCACTCGGATCAATTATCGCAGCTATAAGTGTTCCTTCAACTTTATTCATCAGAGAAAATCTTTTCCATGTTGATATTCCCGGATATAGTACTCTCTTCCCGTTTATAATTGGTATTACTGCTTTGGTTATTTTTACACACAGAAAAAATCTTGTTAGAATTTTTAACGGGAATGAAAATAAAATAAGTTTCCGAAAGAAATCTAAAAATAATTAAATGAAAATCTCGGTTCTCGGCGCCGGCGGCTGGGGAACTACCCTTGCAATTCTTCTTCATTACAACGGTCACAACGTAACCCTCTGGGAATACAAGAAAAGTTACGCCCGTCAATTAATTAAAAAGCGAATTAACACCGATTACCTTCCCGGGATAAAAATCCCAAAAGAAATTTTAATCACTCCCGACATTGAAGAAGC
>JACAFA010000333.1 GCA_013388525.1 Ignavibacteriaceae bacterium
CCGTGAAATTGACGCGCTGATGGAGCCTCATCCGAGGCGGGTTCGCCGGATCGGGACATCCTCACAGCCAAGGAAGGGCCGACCGCGATCTTGGAGCCGGTGTCCGAGCACCGCTCGCGCACCGCGCGGAGTCAGTCAGCGACTTTGGCTTCGCCGGCAGCTCTTTGTCCGGCGGATGTAAAGCGGGGGATTCGAGAGGTCCGGCATCGGTCAGCGGCGGTCGATTGCTACGTCGCGGCTGGGGGGGTCGCGGGCGCGGCAGACGACACCCATGCCCCCACCACCGAGCTTTTCTATGATCCCGCAACGGAAGCTGGCGAGCATGGGCAGCCACGCAGGCGCCGGTGGCGTCGTTCAGTCAACCCGCGAAGATCCCGCGAAGAGGGCCGGCCCGACGGAGCCCGGAAGGATGGACTTTCAGCCAGGCCGGATCGGCCGCGTCAGGCTGCCGCGGCCTACTCCTTCCGCGCGCGCCGCTCGAGAAGCCGCTTGCGAGTGTAGGGGATGAGGCCGCCGGCAGTCATGATCGCCAGCCTGGCCGGAGGCAGGGGATCCGCAGCGAAGCTCTCGCCGCTGCTTCGGTTGAATATGGAGTCACGCTGGATTTCGAGTTCGTCACCCTCCGCCGCCAGGATCGAAGGACAGGTCACAACACGCAGGCCGAGGTTTACGGCGTTTTGAAGGAATATCCTCGCAAAGCTCTTTGCCACGACAATCAGCCCGTGGCCTTTGAGCGCGGATGCGGCCTGTTCGCGGGAAGATCCGCATCCGAAATTCGAACCGCCGACGATCACGCTTCCCGGCGGGATTTCTTTCCTTTTCAAGCGCGCGTTGAACTCCGCATGGTCCGCGAACGCGTACTGAGGCGTCTCCTCAGGCAGGACTGTCGCCATGAACCTGCCGGGATAGATGGAATCTGTAGAGATGTCGTCTCCCAGCACAAGGACCACCTTTCCGACCTCCAGGCGACCGGCATCAGTTCTTTCCATGGCTTTTCTCCTCACGGCGCGGATCCGTAATCACGCCGGTGATTGCGCTGGCGGCCGCCACCTCCGGCGAGCATAGATAGACCTCGGATCTCGGATTACCCATCCGGCCGGGAAAATTCCGGTTGGTCGTCGACAGCGCGACGTCGCCGTCCGCGAGCGCGCCCTGGTGAACGCCCAGGCAGCAGCCGCACCCGGGATTCATGATCACCGCGCCGGCCTCCACCAGCGCCGACAGATGCCCCGCTTCCAGGGACTCTTTGTAGATGCGCCAGGACGCGGGAAAGACCAGCAGTCGCAAGCCGCGCGCAACCTTGCGGCCACGCAGGATTCGCGCAGCTGCGGCCAGGTCGTCGAGACGCCCGTTTGTGCAGGACCCGATTACTATCTGGTTCACGGCCACGCCTTCCGCGGATTCGACGGACACGACATTATCGACCGCATGGGGCCGGGCAATCTGCGGCGCTAGGGTCGAGACGTCAATCTCGAGAACCCGGTCATAGCCGGCATCGGTGTCAGGAAGGCATGGAAAGTACTCACCGGTCACCCCGGCCGTCTCTCTCAGATAGCGGTCGGTTTCCCCGTCGGGCGGCACGATGCCTGAAGTTGCTCCCGCCTCGACGGTCATATTGCAGAGGACAAGTCGGCCGGAAGTCGGCATGCGTCGGATCGTATCGCCATGGAACTCGATCACCTTGAACGTCGCGCCCTGAGCCGTTAGACGGCCTATCAGGTGAAGAACGAGGTCCTTGGCCGACACGTTCGGCTGGAGATCGCCGTGGACTTCGACCTTGATCGTTGCAGGCACTTCCACATTGAGCACGGTTCCGAGTGTCCAGACGCTCGCCATTTCCGTCGCACCGATGCCGAAGGAAAAAGCCCCGAGCGCCCCGTGCGTCGTCGTGTGGCTGTCGGTTCCGACCACGACCATGCCCGGAAGGACATAGCCGTTTTCCGGCAGCACCTGGTGGCAGATGCCGCCCGCGTCACCTCTTATGTCGTGGAACTTCATGATCACCTGCCGCGCGACGAAATCCCGGACTTTCTTCTGGTTGGTCGCCGTCTTGGAGCTTTCCGCGGGCACACGATGATCGAAGATGATGGCGATCCGGTCCGGGTCCCAGACCCTGGATTCGAATCCAGTCCCTTTGTGAATCTCGAGGAACTGATTGATCACCAGGGCGGCATTCTCGTGCGACATTGCCAGGTCGACGGCCGGCTCGAG
>JACAFA010000196.1 GCA_013388525.1 Ignavibacteriaceae bacterium
GGTCTGTGCACGTGGATATTCACAAGATGTGTATGTATTAAAGGATGTTCCTGTTTGGGCTTTTCATGGTGAGAAGGATGATATTGTTCCAATCACAGATGGAGAGAAAATGATTAGAGCACTAAAAGAAGCTCGGGGAAATGTAAAGTTTACAAATTACCCGGAAGCAAATCATGATGCCTGGACGGAAACATATAACAATCCGGAAATTTATGAATGGTTATTAAGTCACTCACTCGAAGATAGGAAATAGTGGAGCTATAACTGGAAAAAAATTTGCGGAGAGTCAGGGATTCGAACCCCGGAAGGACTTACATCCTTAACGGTTTTCAAGACCGCCGCATTCAACCACTCTGCCAACTCTCCGGTCTGATTTTTCTTTACATTTTGGGCTGTAAATATAGGAATTGTTCCTTCTTCACACAAAGTATTTTTCTTTAACTTTCCCATCATCTTTATTTAAAATCTATCAGGAAATGAACGATATAAATGATTATAAAAACTTTTGTAGAGTTTTAGCCAACGCCAGTGCTGAAATCATAAAGAAATATTTTAGGACTGAAATATCTGTTGAATCGAAGACTGATAAATCTCCTGTAACAATTGCGGATAAAAAAGCTGAAGAGGTTATGAGAGAATTAATTATAAAATACTTCCCTGAGCATGGAATTTATGGGGAAGAGTTCGGAGTAACTAATAAAGGTGCAGAATATACCTGGATTCTTGATCCAATTGATGGCACAAAAAGTTTCATCTGTGGTGCATATAGTTTTGGAACTTTGATTGGACTTCTTAAAAATGGTGAACCAATTATTGGTGTCTATAATCATCCTGTACTAAACGATTTTTTAATAGGTGATAATCATCAAACATTTATTAATGAAGTGAAAACTTCAGTAAGAAACTGTAATAAGCTGGATGATGCTGTTCTTTTAACTACGGATCATCTTAACATTGAAAAATATCAGAGTATTGAGAAGTTTAATAGTCTTATTAAAAAAGTAAAACTCTACCGAAACTGGGGGGATTGCTACGGTTATTATTTATTAGCTACCGGTTATGCAGATATTATGATTGATCCGATTATGTCTCAATGGGATTTGCTTCCGTTGATACCAATTATAAAAGGTGCTGGTGGAATAATTACTGATTATCAGGGTAATGATGCAGTAAAAGGGAAGAGTGCTGTTGCGTCTAATCCATACCTCCATTCTGAAGTAATATCGGTTTTAAATTACTGAATAAAATTCAGTTAGTTTAAAAAGAATATGAGAATAGTTACTGATACAACAAATAATGTTACCGGTGTTACGTACTTTTTATTAAATATTAATACCGTTCCAATTATCCATAAAAATAAAATAACCAGAAAGGATACTTCAAGCAGTTGAGTTATTGAAGGAATATTTTTGTTTAGTGCACCAAGTTTATAGCTGTTATATAAAGGGTGAATTAATGTTGTCAGAACAATAAATAAAGCAGTTGTTATGAAAGCATATTTCTTTAAATTTTTTCTTTGATTGAATAATTCCAACAAACACCTGATTGACATCAGAATTCCACCGTACAAAAAAATGAAATGAAGAATTTTAACTGGTGACGGAATGTTTCCCCAAAAGATAAGTGTTACAAATTCATTTTCCGGAATTTCAAAAGTCTTATCATTATATTCTAAAATTACTTTGTACTTAATCTTCTGTCCGGGGTTGAGTTTAGGAATCTTACATTCTAAACCTCTTTCGATTATTTTATATGCCGTTTCTCTTTGTTCATTATTAATAATCCAAATCATCTTTCCGTTTAATTTTTGAATATCACTGATAATAATGTTTTTATAATAATCTTTATCAAATGATATTTTATCCAGTTTGTATGAAACTTTTTTCCCCTCGATACCGAAGGTTCCTGTAATAGGATAATCTTTATCTGTAATGCTTTTAATGTATCCAATAAGAAAAACAAGTATCAAGCTGCTAATCCAGAGAATTATTTCATTTTTCATATTTCTAAATTAAGAAATAATAATCAAGAAAATTGATTCTTACTTTAAAATAAAAAACCCCGGCAATTTGAACCGGGGCAAACATTGAGACAATATATTTTACTAAAGTGATGAACCCATCTTAAAGCGCATGTTAAGAAATATCTTATAAACACCGAATCCTCCGTCTTCAAGTCTTGATAAGATAAGAGAAGGACCTAATGAAAAAGAACTGAATGCCCAGCTTTCAGCAACTTTCTGAACTGTAAGAGTCATAACGTACTGCGGGTTTCTGTGTTCACTGCTTGTCATTGCATCAAATAAAAAGTCAAACGTACTTCCTGCAAGAGACATTTCTCTGAAGTCAATTCCAAAATGCCATTCATTTAAATATCTTGCGCCGTAAACTCTACCTTTTGTGGCACCAAGTAATTTGACTGGGTATCTGAATTCCCAGTTCAAATAAGACCCATCGACTAACCATGCTTGATATTTAATTGAGCCATCTTCATTAAACACTACCGTTCCTTTACCGGGATTAAGATATTGTGCTTTCTGATTTTCAGTAAAATCATCAACTGATGCCAGATAATTTATTTCAAAGAAATTACCGAAGGGGAATACATACCCAATCTGATAACCACTTGTAAAAATCAAATTGTTGTGATTATTATCAGTGAAAGAAGTGATCAGAGCATCTATGTTTGTATAAGCACCACCATACACTCCGAGTATATGAAAGTTTGCTTCAAGAAAATTTGTATTTAGAGGACCTTCATATTTTGTGAGCATTCCAAAAGATAAACCAATATCTTTTTTTATTGGTATTCCAAGTCTTTCACCACCGAATAATTCAAAGAAAGGATTGACATACCACATTGTTGAAGAAATTTGCTGCTTTGTTGGCGGATCAAGTACTTTGTTAATTTTTATCTTTTCAATTACTCTTGTAAACACACTTCCATAATGAATATCTTCTTCAAGATTTATTTTAAATGGATAAGTAATCACTCTTGCTCTGATATCCGGTGGCAAAGCAAGAAAAGGGTAAAGCGCTCCTTTTATAGAGATTGTTTGATTATTTGCATCCCTGAGGTCGGCAATAATTTCAGCTTTAGGATCAGGTGGTTCTATGAACAATGCCTGTTGAATGAATATAAATAAGCTGTCATCCAATGGCTCCATCTGGAAATAATTTATTTGTTCTTCTTCTTCCTGAGCAAATAAAGATATTGAAGAAAAAGATATTAAAAACAAAATAAGCAGAATAGATATTTGCGTTACTCTCATGTTAGTTTATCCGATTTTTATTTGGCAAAGTCTGTGAAGAAAAATGAGTCACCCACCTGAACTCTGTCTTTTGTTCGCTCGTCAACTACTGTAAAGAAGAAGTTAGCTTTATATCTTCCATCAGCTTCTCTTAAATTTTCATTTTTGTCCACCCAGTCATCATATTGATTAGCGTTTGCAGCTAATTTTAAAGAAACATTATAAACCATATTACCATTTGCATCAGTCTGAGGACCGGTTACAGAGATTGGTCCGGAGTAGCTTACCTTAAGCTGCTCGGGTCTGTTGTCCATAATAGTAACAGTGAAAGCAGTTATTCGCTGTAATTCCTGAACATAAATAGCTCTGCTATTCATTTTGGTGGTTACTCTTTCAATTTTTATTTCAGGTGGTTTATTTGGAATTACTTTTACGTGTTCTTCCTGGCTTCCAAATGCTACTATAACTTCATCCTGATCTGTCAGATCAAACTTTAGTTCCTGTCCCGGAGGAATAACAACAATTGGTTTTGAGCGATCGCGCGGGTCATATAGTGTTGTTGGAACGGTTCCGCTGTTACGTGCAATGTTCCATGTATGCTGAATAAAAGTTTGTTTCAGTGAAATCGGAAGCTGCATTTTTAATTGCTCTTCCTTAATTTCTTCTTTGGGTTTTTCTTCTTCTTTAGGTGGAGGGATATAATCTTTTACTGCCTCAAGTTTTCTGTTCATTTCTGCCAGCTGACGTTTCATTTCCTCATTTTCAACCAAAACATTAGGGTCAATTTTAATTGAAAAATCAATTCCAAGAGAATATAATGAATCGAGTACTGACATAAGCGAGTCTCTAACACTCACTCTTACTGTTTCATCTTCAAGTGCTACTCTTCTTAAGTCAAGATTAGCACCTTTGAGCGCAAGTACTGTAATTACGAAAATGTAAAGTACCTGGTAAATAACAAATTTGCTGTCGCGTTCCCTTCTGATCATCTTTAAACCTTTACTTTTTTACTATTGCTTCAAGGTGTTTCAGACCGGTGAGTGTTCTCTCATCGGTCAGTGATGATGAAGCCTGGGTTATTGAATTGGCAAGCGAGTTTAATTGCTGAATCTTCTCTGCACTTATATGCTGCATTGAATTTACTTTTTCCATTATGGCGTTTACTGCAGCGAAATTCTTGTGAACAATTTCGCTGAGTTTTGCAGATTCTGCAACAGCAGCTTTGTACTTTTCAAGATCCTGAACTGACACAGCAGTTCCACCGCCGATACCTGACTGATTAAATTGCTTAATCAAACTCTTCGAACTTTCAATCTGAATTCTGGAAAAATATTTATCGCGAATATCTTTTACGTGGTTGACGATGTTTTGAAAATCAACTCCAAGCTGATCCAAAACCGGCTGAAATAGTTTCCCGATTGCCAGAATTATTAGTGCTTTAATTTCAAACGGAACTGATAAACCCAGAAACACTTCTTCTCCAAGTTTAATGCTTACCAATAAAATAGCAGCACCAATTAATGGAAGCGCTGTTGAAATGGAATCAATAACACTTGTGGATGCCTCAATAATTCTATCAATTGTTTCCGATGCTGGTGTTCTGATTATTTCTAATTTCAATCTGTTGTAAGCCAGATATGAAATGAAGATAAATAAAGCATATACAGCTACTGGTAACCACCAGAAGCTATAAGGTTCAAAGGTATCAACGGGAGGCTGCCAGCCGGGGAATAATGAACGTGCAAGGTCAAATGTTACTTCGCCGAGAATCGGGACGTTTGCAACATCAATAAAGAATGAAATAATTAAAGCAATAAACGAAATTATCGCTGGTTTTACAATTGTATCAAATCTTATCCTGGTTACTGCTGACCTGGTGTAACTATCAAGTTCTTCTTCCAGACCATCGTTTGACATTTCTGGTGCTTCAACCAGAGCACTTCCCGTTTTGTCCGAAAAATTTTTTCTACTAAGCATCTATGTCCTCTTAAAAATTCAATGAATGATTAATTAACTTACAAATATAGAAATATTCATTCTGTCTTATCAAATTAGTGTTTAGAGCAAGTTTTATGATAAATCCGACTCAACCACAATGTTTAAAATTGCATTAAAATTAAAACAATTATCATACCAACAGAATACAGCGAATAATTGAACAGTAAGCTTTAAGTTGTAGCTTATTCTTATTTGAATGATTCTTCTGACATCGATAATACATGAAAGATTTACTTCAAATCAGTCAGTATTGTTGGCTTCTTATTACTAATTTTTCAGGAGTATTTATATTAATGTTTTCAGTTGATTTTGGTAAAGACATTATACAGGTCAGCTGAGATATAAACTTCTTATTATTCTGATAACAAACATTACTAAATAAGGGATAATATTGTAAAATTTACAAAAATATTTACCGAATTATATTTAGTACTAAATCTTAGAACATGCATAAAGCAGTAAGTTAAAATCCTTTTCAATTGGTTTATACAAGACAAGCTTTTTCATATTAACTTTGAAAATGTAATTATAAATTAAAGTATTAACATAAATTCATTATTAGACAAATTAAGGTTTATACCATTATGGCAAAAAAGAATAAAGTAAATCGTACGAAACAAAATTATCCGATTGGTAAACAGACAGTGAAACAAGAGCCAGAAAAAAACTCTGACTTTTATACTAAACATAAAAGCACTATCTGGACTATCATAGTTTTGGTTATACTTACAATATTTTTCATAATAAATAACACCAGAAAAGTTCCTGATGAGGGTCCTTACCCACCAAATTATCTGAATGAGAATTCTTCAGACATAAATCAGTAATAACTCTCTTCGTTTTCAATTTACATAATTTGTTTTAAATTTTTATTAATATAAAATCTGAAAACAACGTAATGCACATTTCTGCTTGTTGCGGAAAAAATAGAGAGTAAAAAAAATCCACTTATATTTTTATGGCATCAGAAAATTAATGTATAATCTGATCAGCAAAAGAGACTACGATATTATATTTTCCGATATCGTCTTATAAGATGTCAGCAATCGTGTAGATTTGGTGAGATGATTCAAAAAAAATATACCCAGCATATTATTTCAATTATCTTTCTTTCAGAGTATGCAAATGTGGATAATAAATTAAGAGCTTAAAGTACTGCAGCGGATAATTATCTGACCAACCAATTGGGAGTCATATACAGATTAATGCTATCGATGTATTGATAACTATGAATTTCAATGAAAAAAGATCAGCTTAGATCCCATCCCTCATAAATCTTGGCTCTTCTAAAGTTAAGATGAGAGAAATTCTGTGAGAGTCCGGTAATCTGTCAAGTTCTGATTGACTGAAGCGCGCAAAGGAATAATCAATATTTAGTTTTGGAAGTTTAATGCCTGCACCAGCCGTAAATTGTTTAACATCACTGTAACCACCACGGACATAAACGATATTTTTAATGTTCCATTCAAGACCTGCGTGAGCATCAAAGCTAACCGGTCCAACATTAAACTGCGAAGCGAATTGTCGGTTTTCAAAACGAATATCGAAGTCAACTGCAGGCATAATATAACCGCCGAGAATCTCTGTTATTCTGTAAGCACTTCCAATTTTTAAAGTTGGTGAAATCAATTCGTTTGTTCCAGTACTCCAGGCTACAAGTGTTGTAGTTGCATCCTGAAGATTTCCGCCAACTGATAAATTTTCTACAGGCATCCAGTACGCACCAATATCGAAACCGATTCCTGTAGCACCAAACTCAGCAATATCCCGTCTGATAATTTTAATATTTGCACCCCAGTAAAAATCCTTCCATTGTCTTTTAGCAAAAGTTAAATAGAATGCCCAATCCTGATTACTAAACTCTGTAATCCTTGAATAATCCAATCGTGCATACATATTATTAATATCTGTGATGAGCTGACCTGTTTGTCCGTCAATGAGAGCATTTCTTGTATCGGGAATTCCATCAACAGCAAGTCTCATAATACTTAGACCAAAACTCATATCTTCCTGAAAAGGAATTGCAACCGCTCCGTAATCATAATTAACAAGGTTGCCAAACTGTTCTGAATGCATAAGAGAAAGTTGAGGATAATTTATATTTGCTAATCCTGCAGGATTGTAATAGCCTGAAGTTACATCGTCTGCAATTCCAGTAAATGCACCACCCATTCCAAGAGGTCTTCCGCCGATGCCGATCGCCATAAATTCGCCGGCATATTTACCAAAGACTGTTTGTGCATTTAGAGATGTAAGTGAAACCAGGAAGGAGAATGAGATGAAGACTATTTTTTTCAGCATAAAAAAAAACTCCCGAATGCATTAATTGTTTAATTCCTGACAAAAAGATGGTTAATGAAAATCATAAAGTCAAGGCTAATTTTATGCAAAAATATTGACCAGATAAAATCATAAGCCTGTTAAATATTTAAAACTAATCGGGCTTACTAACCGGAGCTTTTGTCTTTTTTACAATGGATTTCAAAAAGGTAAACATTGAGCCACCTGTCAACATCCCCAGGATATAAACACTAATTACCAATAGCGAGGTTGGAAGTGTTATGCTCATAGAAAGAAAGGTAACCGTTACGCTACCAATATTTTGAAATGTGAATATCAGGATAACAATCGTTAAAATAACCGCAAGTGAAATGAAGAAATATCTTTTCATAATTTAATCCTTATTTGACTTACCAAAAAAGTATGCGTTTAATAATTACCATTACTTTAGTTTTTCCCTGAGAGTTTTCTCAAGCAAAATAATTGCTTCTTCTTTTGAAAGCTGATTCAAATCATCCACGATGGATGAAATTATTTCTTCTACCTGATCCATTTTTCTATTCAGAAAAGAAATATTTTTTATTAATAGCTCCTTATCTTCAGTCTCCCAATAACCTCCCTCGTCAATTACTTCAAGGTTTGCGATATATTTATTCTTGAGATATTTCAACAGCTTAACTATTGCAATGTGAATTTCGGGTGGTGCAAACTGAGTTTTTATAAA